>JACPXL010000059.1 GCA_016196555.1 Candidatus Omnitrophota bacterium
AATTTGATCGTCTCCTTCCGGCTGTTCGTGCCGAGTATCCCATTACTTTTGCAGAACTTACTAACGCGGATAGATTTAAATATATTATAGGTCAATTGCCGAATCAGCCGGCGCTATTGTCTTTTGAAATACTAGTGCGCCAGCCAGAAAGCCATGAATCAGCAGGAAGTTATTGGGGTGCGTTATTGAAAGATAAAAGAATATCCACAGCATTGGTTCGTTTTGCGATTCGTCCCGTTGATGATAAAGGCGAGTATCGATTAGAGGTTGATCCAGCGACTCAGTCGGCTGTAAGCCACGGCATTGCCGCTTCCAATTCTGAACTGCGCACTACACAGCGTCTTGTCTCAAGTGTTGTGATTGAATTGCTAAAAAGTCTTGAAAAGTTATCGAATCCAAAGGTTTCAAGTTTGGCTATTTTTCCTTCGAATCCAGATCAAACCAATCCAACCGGATTGATTACCTTATTTGATGATACCGAGATTATCGAAGAAAGAGAAATTCCTACGTCACTAGCTCTAGGGCTGCTTGCTAAACGAGCGGGAATTTTTATTTATTTTGATCAAGAAAGCCATCGGAAGCCTGGACCGCTGGGGCATATTATTCTTCGAATTTTAAAAGCCGATATGTCCAAACGTAGCATCGCTGATTTTTTACAACCACGTCTCCAGCCATTTGGAGTTACAAAAGTCACTATTGATGACAAAGAGGTTCTGCCGGGTTTTAAAAATATTCATATTCACATAGGACCGCTTCCTATCCCAGGACTTGGTCCTCAAGCTGTTCCGCCGGCTTCGGCGGTCGAAGCTGAATCGGAAATGCGCAGTGTTACGGCAAAGGCTGCGCTGCTGAGTCCTCAGGCGGCTCTTGTTGCCGACACCTTTACCGCGCGAATTTTGAGAAGCCCTCTGATGCAATTAGGCCGGACAATTTTTACCGCTCTTGTTCTTTCTCTGATTCCGCCCGCAATGGCAGCGGTTGAGGCGTCTCCAATGATTCCGGATAGTGCGGCCGCGATCCTCGGAGTTAAAAATGCAGCTTCTAGCGACGGATGGATTCTCAGCGAATTTGCGGTGAAAGAATATGTTCTTCCTGTTATTTTAGACACGGCGGGAGTGAGTCATAAACCTGTTGCAGTGGTCACTCAACGCCCAGAGCTTCGTAAAATTGTGGCGGCTTACAGCGAGCTCCGTGTTTCAAAAGGGGGAAGCCCGCTTTTTGCTGCGCCCGACGTGCGTTCCGCTCATCGCTGGCTGCGCCGTGAGCTGCAAAGCCAATCCGAAACGCGTTCTTCAATTTCTATCGGCGCCATGTTTTATCCTGCAGACTTGGATTTTTCTGAAATTCTGAGACTCAAACAGATTGTGCGTGATGTGGCGATTGTGACTGATCAAATGGTCAATCGTCTTGCCCGAGATTTCGACAACCTCGTTACTGCGTTCAAAGGCTGGGCCGCGCTTTTGAGATCCGCCTAAAAAGTTTCTTTCAAACCCGTATTTTCTCTTCCTTTATTTTTTCCCCGCTTTTGGGTAGAATGCGCCATTCATTTGCAGTCATGCATAAAACATGCTGGCGTACTTGCACCCATGTGCAAGTACTTTTTCGGCAGAACCATGACGGTTCTGTCCGAGAGCTTGCATAAAACATGCTGGCGTAGCTCAGTCGGTAGAGCAGCTGTTTTGTAAACAGCGGGTCGGGGGTTCAAATCCCTCCGCCAGCTATTTGAAAATTAAAGATCAAAATTCAAAAATCAAAAATAAATGTATTTCAAACAGACGTACGGCATAGAAGTTCTGCATGTATTTTGAAATTGTCAGTGAAATAACCAGTGTTCAAATAATTACTGCGGGCAATTCGATTAGAGAAATTGCGCGTTTACGGAAGATTTATGGCGAAGGACGATGGAGAAAATTAAAAGGTTTTGCATTGATTCGTCTTCCAAAAGGCGCCGTTTGTAAAGCGGAAATCCACTGGTATGAAGCCCACGGCATTGGGAAAAAGGAATTTAAAATAAAAAGATTACTTTAGGAGAATCTATGAAATATAGAATTGCAAAAAAATACGTTATTTGCGTTAAAAACGAAGGATATGAGGCGTCTTTGGAGCGACGGAAGATCTATCGCATTAAGCCAGACAAACCAGCCGCTGAAAAAGACCTGCTGCGCGTGGTGGATGAATCGGGAGAATCGTATCTTTACCCGATGGATTGTTTCATCCCTTTTAAATTTCCGCCGGCTATTATCAAGGCGCTTGCCGCTTGATTTTTAAGGGGATTGTAAAAAAAGCAAAAATTGTTCGTTGAGATTGTTGTTGTAAGTCGAAGTAATAGAATTACGGGGAGTTACCCAAGCGGCCAAAGGGGACAGACTGTAAATCTGTTGACTCCGGTCTTCAGTGGTTCGAATCCACTACTCCCCACCATCTAAAATATGTGGAACTTAACTAAAGTCATTATCTCAGCGATTGTAATTGCCTTTGCATCCACATTGGCAGGAAAAAAGCCTGTTCTTGCGGGATTCATTATTGCGTTGCCATTGGTGTCCATGCTGAGCATTCTCTTTTCTTACCTTCAGTATCGTGATATGGACAAGGTAAGTGCTTTCGCAGGTTCTATATTTATAGCAGTTCCCTTATCATTAACCTTTTTCATTCCATTCTTGTTGCACAAATGGCTGCGATTTAATTTTTCGCTGACCTATCTTCTTGGAATAATCTGTCTCGGTATCGCTTATTGTCTGCATTCGTTGGTTTTTAGATTCCCTGCCATTTTTAAATAATCCCTCATTTTTTTCTTCCTCTGCGCCGATAATCGTTCTATCAAAAAGAAAAGGAGGCCCCTATGTCCTTTTGGCTATGGATGATTGGCGCGGTTCTTGTATTAGCAGGGTTAGCAGCGGGTGGCTGGTGGGTTTACCATCAGATCATGACTCTCTAAGAAGAAAGGAGAGACCCCCCAATGAAGTGTCCGAAGAAGCCGACATTTTTAGGAAAACTCTTACACTTTGTTGTGATTGCCGGTGTTGGGCTTATGGGTTTAGGAATGGCATTTCCAATACCGGATTTTTCTGTATTACCCCCGAATATTTCTTTTCAAATACCCTCCGAAAATTTTCAAGTTCAAAAGCCTTTAAATAGAGAATCGATGCTGGATCAGGCTTGGCGTACCCATCGATTAATTAGCATCTCTTCGTGAGGCTTTAAAGGTATAATTCCGGTATGGCCCTTGTCCGCTACGTCTGTACCCATTGCCAGCATCGTTTTGAGGCCGAGGAAAAAGAAAATCTCGACTGCCCGAATTGCCTTTGGAGCACCTCCGTAAAAAAAGAAGAAGATATGAAAGCGGGGGATGAAAGCTTGAAATCCGAATCCTTCGGCAAAATTTTTCCCCTTGCCTCCCTTTGGCCGAGATTGCGTTTTTTTCTTATCATTGCAGCAGGTCTTGCCCTACTTGTGTTCTTCGTTTTCTCAGGAGTTTTCAAAAAATCCGCAGATAAAGCTGTTGAGATCAAGCCGGACAGTGATAAGAAAGAAGGCGCAGAACAAGCGCCGGTTCTTCCCGGACTTTCTTCGCTCAGTGAAGAAGAAAAAGCCCTTCTCTATGGCCGGGTTGAAATTTCAGCCAATCGTCCGGTTTCTGAGGAAGAAAAAAAAATTCTCGAACAGCGTGTTTCAATTGAGACGGGGCTAATCGAAAAACTTCCTTCTCAAGCTTGGACCCTGGAAAATTTCAAACAGGTCATCGCCGAACAGGAAAAGTTTTATAAAATTACGCTTCCCAACAGTTATAAGAAAAAACTCGAAGAAGTTTTTCGTACCCATTATCTTGCGGCGGCCGAGGCCTTCAAAGCCGGAGAACTTCTCAAAGCGCGCGATTTATGGGTGGAGTCCCTGGCCCTTCCTATTTATGGCAATGATGTGGCCAAGCATCGGGGAGTGGTACTCACGATGCTGAGAGTTTTCATCAATGACACCCTTTCCAAAATCGGCGCGGTGAACGGGACTCTTGTGGAAAAAGACATACGGGAAAAAGAAGAAGGGCTGAGCCGGGCTTATCAGGAATTGGGAGAAATCCTTAAAAAGCAGGCATGGCCGGCAGCTTTTGCCAAAGTTCAGGAAGTGGGAAAAATGATGGAGGGTTTAAGCCGGCCCGAGCTTCTGAGGAGTTCAGCGCCGCCTTATCCTGCGGCCATACGCGACGCGGACCAGGGAATTCAGAGCACGCTTTTTAATATTCTGACGCCGCCTACGCCTTCCGTGGTAGACCTGACGCCGATTGAAAAAGACATACTCGCCAAAAAACAGGTGATTCAGGGGTTCCTTCCGGAAAATCTTGCCCCGGTCCAAAAAGTTTATGAAGAGGCCCTTCAACTTATTCGCGATAAGCGCTGGAATGAAGCCGCAGAAAAATTGAAAGAAATCAGTTATCCGCCGGCATTGGCCAAAGACGCTCAAGAAAAAATCAAAATCCTGCAAAAACTTGCCTAAGAAAATCCGTATAAACCCTTGATTCGGCCCTAAAATCAGGATAAGCTTTTGGCATGAAGCAGATGGATAATCGTCAAAACAAACTCATGCAAACCAAAGCTGGGATGCGCCATTTTCCTAAATCGGGCGCCGTGGTTTCTCCGAATGCAGGAATGGGGAGTGCCGGTATTTCGCGCGGAGGAATTATTTACGGGCTTCTTAGAGATGTTTTAATGGCAACAAAAATCGCCCAGTCTGCAAAACATGCTCATCTAGCGGTCCATCATTTTGACGAAGCCGCCCCTTTACTCGATCATGTGCGTACAAAAATCCCGTCTTTGATTATTCTTGATTGGGACGCCTGCGAATCGGAAGCATTTAAATTACTCAAAGAGCTGCAACAAAATGCCGATTTTAAAAGTGTGCCGGTGGTCGGCTATGTTTCGCAGTCCAAGCGGGCCACGCAGCAAGAGGCGCAGCGTTCCGGCTGCGACCGGGTTTATTTCAAGTCGGATTTCATGAAACATTTGGACGATCTCTGGGTGAGGTACGCGTCATGATTTTTCATTTTGGATTCGAACTTCCTGTGCCGGTGTCTCCTGTGCTGGATTCGGAATCTCCGGACCTGACAGGCGAGGAAACCAGAATTTTAAAGGAACAAATACGTAAGAATTCCCGCTTGATCGACGATTATATTGACCGGCTGGATTTATTTGTGAATAAGGAACGGTATCCGCGCAAAGAAGCTTTTATCGAGAAAATCCGCCGGCGCCTCAACCTTTTGATGGACGAGAACAATACTTTTCGCAGTGTTCTTTGGAAACATTTTCAGAAACAGGAATTATCCCCATTGACTCTGAGCAGGTAAAAGCAGCGTGAGCAATCAACCCAATCCATTGACCGAAGCCTATAATGAACTGCATCATGTCACAACGCTTATTTTGGGCGGAGGGCAGGGCAAAAGGCTTTATCCGCTCACCAGTTATCGCTCCAAGCCGGCGGTGCCGATCGGCGGAAAATACCGCCTTGTGGACATTCCGATTTCCAATTCCATTAATTCCGGGCTCCGGCGAATTTTTGTCTTGACCCAGTTTAATTCCACCTCGCTTCACCGCCATATTCACCGCACTTATCCTTACGAATATTTCAATCAAACCAGTGTGGAGCTTTTGGCGGCGGAACAAACCCCGGCCAATATGGACTGGTTCCAGGGAACGGCGGATGCCGTGCGCAAACATATTCCGCATTTTCACCTGGATAACACACAAACCGTTTTAATTCTTTCCGGCGATCATCTTTACCGCATGGATTACCGCGACATTCTGAAATTTCATCGCGACAATGATGCCGACGTCACTATTTCCACCGTGCCGGTATTAAAAAAAGAAGTCAGCAATTTCGGCATTATGCAGATTCAAGCCAACGGCCGGATCAGCGCCTTTTGGGAAAAACCCGGCGCTGCTGACAAAATTCAGCAATACGTCATTCCTAAAACGATCCGCGACGATTTTGAACTCAAAGGTTCGAAAGATCTTTATCTGGCTTCGATGGGGGTTTATGTTTTTAAGCCGAAGGTTTTGATTGATCTTTTGTCGGGCAAAGAGGCCGATTTCGGCCGTGAGGTCATTCCGAAGGCTATTCAAAAGTATAAAGCTTATGGGTTTGTTTTTTCCGGTTATTGGAGGGACATCGGGACCATACGGAGTTTTTATGAGGCCTCGATTGAACTCACCAAACAGAATCCGCAGTTTACATTTATTTCGCCGACCGGAAGAATTTTTACGCGCGCGCGATTTCTCCCGCCGTCCAAAATTTTATCGGCCGAACTCAAAAATGTGTTGATGGCCGAAGGCTGTGTGCTGGAAGGTGCGCGCATTGAAGATTCCGTGATCGGCTTAAGGTCGATTGTCAGAAAGGGCACTGTGATTCGTCAAAGCGCTTTAATGGGAAATGACCTTTATGAAACGGGCCGCCAAGTCCATCCGATAGGGATTGGAGAAGGCTGCGTGATCGAAAATTGCATTCTTGATAAAAATGTCCGCATCGGCAACCGCGTTTCCATCACCAATACGGCGAAAGTCCGGGAAAAAGACGGCGAGAATTATTATATCCGGGACGGCATTGTGATTATCCCGAAAGGGGCTGTGATTGGGGATGGAACGAAGATTTAATTCCTGCAAAATAATCTTACTTTTTCTTCCCACTTTCCTTTTTCAAACCGGGATTGCTTCGCTCACTTCGTTCGCTCGCAATGACAGTACTGTCATTGCCCCACAGGGGCTATCCCGATCAAATGAAAAAAAATCAATAGAGGGGATTGCGAGAAGTTCGCCGCAGGCGAACGACGAAGCAATCTCAGATCCCGCAGCACTTGAGGAAATCGAAGAACGGATGAGATCACTGGCAAAAAGCCTGGACCATATGCCCGAACCGCCTGAGCTCGGCACTCTCCAAGTCCCAAGTATTGATGTGAAAAGAAAAAAGAAGTCTGAGACCTAATACGCTGTCCGATAAATTCGAGTGATTTGTCTGAACCTGTCATCCCCGAAATCTTTTATCGGGGAGCACTAATTTAAATGTTTAAGATTAGATTCCCGATTAAAGCATTCGGGAATGACAGATATCACTCGAACTTAACGAACGACGTACTAATAGTTCGCTTTTTCCAGCGTAGCAACGGCTCCTGCAGCAAAAAGGATATTTCCTATCCAAGCCCCCAAAAAGGGAAAAAACTGTCCCGACTTTCCCAGCGCAAGACCGATGGCGCCGATCACATGATAAGCGAAAACAATGGCCACGCAGAAAAGGACATTGAAGGCGATGACTTTGCGGGTGGCGGTTTTACCCAGAAGAGGAATCGTGGTCAACATCATGACCAGGGCCTGCCAGGGTGCGGCCAAGCGGTGATGAAGGTCCACCTTTTCAGAATCCACCCGCACCTCATTTTTCTGAAGATTTCGAATCATTTGTTTAAGATCGCGATAAGAAAGAAAAACGCTTTCACTTGCCGCATTGATTAATTCCTTGGGGGAAACATCAATTTCCGGATAAATCTTTTTCGGAAAATGGCGCGGCTCGCCGAGCACCTGCCCGCGCGAATCAATTTGATATTCTGTCACGCGGTCAAATTCCCAAGTGGTGCCGTTCCATTTTCCTCGGCTGGCAATGGTTTTCTGCCGCGTGCGTTGAGCTTCTTCATCAAACCAAAGGACGATCACATCTTCCACCATGCCCCGGGAAGGCGAAAATGTCCGGAAAAAATAGAGCTGATTTTTGCTGGAAGAATAAGTGATATTTTGCAGCGCCACTTTTTGTCCGGTTGAATCCTTCTTTTTTTCAATAAAGTCTTCGCGCAAATCCTGGGCCGTCCGATAGGTGGACGGAAGAATGCGGTCGCTAATCAGAAAGGAGGCAATTCCTAAAAGAAATCCGAGAAAAAAAATCGGCCGGATAATCGTCGTGATTTTTAACCCCGCCACTTTCATGGCGGTGAATTCATTATGGAATCCGAAATTGACCAAAAGAAACAAAGTGCCGAGCCATGCGGCCCACGGGAGGACCTGCATTAAAAGAAAGGGGACAAGCGAAACATAATAACGAAGAACAATCGTCATCCGGGTTTGATTGCGCAAAATGTCATCCAGATGATTGAAAAGATCGGAAATCAAAATCAGAAAAAGCAGCGCCAGCGTGCAGTAAAGAACCGGCAAAAAAAGTTCTCTTAAAAGATAGCGGTCCAGGACTTTCATATTAGTTTCTCGAGTCCCGTTCGGTGCGGGCAAGGGCAAAGAGATGAACTCGTTTTGCTCCCGCGGTTTTAAGCGTGCGTGCCGCTTCTTCCGCCGTAGCACCCGTGGTGAAAATATCATCGACAAGCAGGAAAGACCGGTCTTTGACCGCATCTTTTTTCCGGACTTCAAAGGCATGCTGCAAATTGATGCGTCTTTCTTTTTGGGAAAGAAGGCCTTGCGAAGGAGTGTGATGTTTTTTGAAAAGAAGGTCCGTTTCGACGGGAACATTGGTTTTCTGGCCGATGCGTTGGGCAATGAGTTCGGATTGATTGAATTCACGTTCCAAAAAACGTCTTCGGGCCATGGGAACAGGAATAATGGCATCATAATGATTTTCGGAAGCCAAGGCTTGGGTCAGCATTGCGATGTCCTCATGAAAAACACGGATCAGCCAGCGTTTGCCGGCAAATTTAATCCCTGTCAAAATATCTTGTACCGGAGGCTGATACGGGTAAAGGGTCCAGCCCTCATCCAGGGATTGGAACCGGTTCGAAAGAAGGGCGTCGTCCGGGGCAAAACGCAGATGAAATACCCGGTCTTGGCAGGGCTGGCAAAGCCCTGTTTCGGTGAGAGTTAGAAGGGCATTACAAACCCCGCAAGTCGCTGGATAAATTAGCCTTAGGAAGGCTTCCCAATACAGTTTCATGAAGGGGGCATTGTAGCTTAAAAAAATGCTTGTGGGAAGAGAGGGTTTTGTTATAATACACGCCGCTTTCGCCATAAATAGCACTTCTTAATTACAACTCAAAGTGTTGCAGGCGGCCTGGGGCCGCCTGTTTATTTAAAAGGAGAATACGTCAAACTTGTCACAAGTCACGATTAAACAACTACTTGAAGCCGGTGTCCATTTCGGACATCAAACGTCCCGCTGGAATCCGAAAATGAAAAAATATATTTTTGGAGAACGAAACGGGATCTACATTATCAATCTCGAAAACACCCTCTCTTGTCTTGAGCGTTCTTTAAATTTCCTTAAATCCATTTCTGCTGAAGGTAAAGAAGTTCTTTTTATCGGGACCAAAAAACAGGCCCAGGAACCTTTGCGTGAAGCTGCCGAACGCTGCGGCATGCCGTATGTCAATCAAAGATGGCTCGGGGGAGCGCTGACGAATTTTGAGACAGTCCGCAAATCCGTCCGCCGCCTCGATGACATCGATAAAATGGAAAACGAAGGAATTTCTCAATTTGTCACAAAACGCGAAGTTCTCAATCTTCGCAAAGAGCGCGAAAAACTGATGAAAAATTTAGTTGGTATCCGCCACATGAAAAGATTGCCGGGCGCTATTTTCGTGATTGATTCCAAAAAAGAAGAAAACGCAATTCACGAAGCCGTTAAACTCGGTATTCCCGTGGTGGCCGTCCTTGATACCAATTGCGATCCGGACCTTGTGGATTATCCGCTGCCGGGCAATGACGATGCTATCCGCGCCATTAAACTTTTTTGTGACGTCGCTTCACAGGCCATTCAGGAAATGCGCCGTCAGCTTCAGCCGCAAATTGTGGAAGAAGAAGTGCCCGCCGCGGTGGGGGCTGAAATTTCCCTCGGAGCTGAGGCCGCAGCAGTTGATTCTGAAGTTCCTGTGGAAGAAGCGGGTGAAATAGCGCCTATTATTCCCGATGCGATTGAAGAAAAACTCGCGGAACGTTTTGAAGTGGTGAAAGAAACCTCGGTCGATAAAGACACCAAATTAAAAGCCAAAAAACCAGCCCGTAAAGATACCGGGCGCATGAAATAATTAAAGCCGCTATGAACACACCGACCCAAGACAGTAAAGCCGATTTGTTAAAATTAAGAGAATTGACCGGCGCCGGCATGATGGACTGCAAGCAAGCGCTTTCCGAAGCCCAAGGCGATCTCAAAAAAGCCCAGGAACTTATCCGCAAGAAGGGGCTCGATATTGCCAAGAAAAAATCAACTCGTGAGGCCCGTGAAGGGCAAATTATTTCCTATATTCACAGTGGCGGGAAGTTGGGCGTGCTTCTTGAGATTAATTGCGAAAGCGATTTCGTGGCGAAAAACGAAACCTTTCAGCTTTTTGCCAAAGACATTGCCATGCAAATTGCCGCGGCTTATCCTTTGTACGTGAGTTCGGAAAATATTCCTGCTGCTGATATGGAACGCGAGAAAAGTAATTTTTGTGATGAAGTCAAAGGAAAGCCTGAAAATGTTCAGGAAAAAATCATTCAGGGCAAGCTCTCGAAGCGTTATGAAGACATTTGCCTGCTCAATCAAAAGTTTATCAAGGATGATTCCCGGACAGTTCAGGATTATTTGAACGAAACCATTGCTAAGATCGGTGAAAATATTGTGATACGCCGCTTCGTGCGTTACGAAGTCGGCGGTTCGAATTAGTTTCGCCCCGAAACCGCACAGATGAAAAAGCCGGTATACAAACGCGTCGTCCTCAAACTCTCCGGCGAAGCCCTCCAAGGAGATCTCGGTTACGGAGTTGACCCCAAAGTTGCCTCCTCGATTGCCGAACAAATCCGTGAAATTCATAAATTAGGAATTGATGTCGCCTGCGTCATCGGCGGCGGCAATATTTTCCGCGGCATTCAGGCGGCCCGCGCCGGCATCGACCGCTCCACCGCCGATTACATCGGAATGCTCGCCACGGTCATGAACTCCATGGTTTTGCAGGATGCGCTCGAAAAACTGGGCGTTCACACCCGCGTTCAATCTGCGCTTGAAATCAAAGAACTTGCGGAGCCCTATATCCGCCGCCGCGCCATGCGCCATCTCGAAAAACAGCGCATTGTTCTTTTTGCTGCCGGCACGGGAAATCCTTATTTTACGACGGACACGGCCGCGGCCCTTCGCGCCATTGAAATCGGGGCCGATGTGATTTTAAAGGCCACCAAAGTGGACGGGGTTTACGATAAAGATCCGGTCAAATTCAAGAATGCCAAAAAATATGATCAGCTTAATTATCTGGAAGTCCTTAAAGAAAGATTGCAAGTCATGGATGCCACCGCAGTTTCACTCTGTATGGATAATAAACTTCCCATTGTGGTTTTTAACCTTACCCGTCCCGGAAATATTCGCCGGGTGATTTTGGGAGAAAATATCGGAACGCGCGTTTCATAAACTTGAAGTTTCAATCCATCGGGAGGAAATTATGCCGGAAGTTATGGACGTTAAAAAAATTGTCGACGAAGTTCAGAAGAAAATGAGCAAATCCCTGGATGTGACGAAAAAGGAATTTCAAAATATCCGCACCGGCCGTGCTTCGATCGCGCTGGTGGAAGGTATTCAGGTGGATTATTACAATACGCCGACACCGTTGAAAGGATTGGGCTCCATCACTACGCCGGACCCGAAAACCATTGCCATTCAGCCGTGGGACCCTTCCATTATCCCCGAAATCGATAAAGCCATTATGAAATCGGGATTGGGACTCACGCCTGTCAATGACGGTAAAGTCACACGCATTCAGATTCCGTCTCTGACCACGGAGCGGCGGGAAGAGCTGACCAAATTGGTGCGTAAAGTGGCCGAAGAAGGGCGCGTGGCCATTCGCAATGCGCGGCATGAGGGGATTGAACATATCAAGAAATTGGAAAAGGCGAAAACCGTTCCTGAAGATATGTCTCATTCTTCGCAAAAAGAAATTCAAAAAATTACAGATAAATTTATTGCCCAAGTGGATGAATCGCTGAAACATAAAGAAGCGGAAATTCATACCATCTAAGAGCCCGTCCCAGCAAAGCTGGGACTGCTGGCAACAATTGATCTGCTAATGAGAGATGATGGCTGTATTACGGATTCTTGAAATTAGTATTCCGTGAGCCCGCCCTAAAGGGCGGCTGATTTGATAGGGAGTGCCGCAGATGAATTCCTCTCACGAATTTAGGGAGGTCTGCAAAAAATAATTCCTGAGCCCGTAGCTCAGTCTGGTAGAGCACTGCCCTTTTAAGGCAGGTGTCGATGGTTCGAATCCATCCGGGCTCACTGATACCAATGTATCAGTACCGCGCCGTCACTTTTTTTGAATGACGTGTACGGCGCAGCACGATTCAGTACACGAGGGCCAATCGCCGAGCGACTGAATCGCACTTTTTCGAATGGAAAAAGTGCCCTTTTGCTTTTCGCGTCCCCATCGTCTAGGTCGGTCTAGGACACTAGATTTTCATTCTAGCAACAGGGGTTCAAATCCCCTTGGGGACGCTTTCCTTCCCAAGTCTTTGATAGGCAAAGAGTTAAAGACTTGAACTTTAAATAATTGAACAAAA
>JACPXL010000060.1 GCA_016196555.1 Candidatus Omnitrophota bacterium
ATTGTCTTCGGGACTCACTTCCGCCCAAACACGGATGCGCCGGTTGCGTTTGCCCGACATGGCGTGATAGGCGTTAATGAATAAATTGAGGAAAACTTCTTGAAGACGCTCGAGATCGCCGCGGACTAGGGGCAGGCTGCTTGGCACATCGAATTCCACTTCCGTTCCCGTGAGATTATCAAGATAAGTTTGAAACTGGACCAGCGGAAGGGTCTCTTCCAGAATTGGAAAAATTATGGACGTGAAAAACGGATGCGCCCCGGTTCAATAACGACAAAACAACCGGTTAATTTTCGCGCATGAAGTGTGGCTAAACGAACAATGTCACGAGCGAGATTCTTTCTAACTTGAGCAGGATAGCGGATGAGCACAACAGCATGAATTTTCTGACCATGAGCATGAACTAACTGCCCAAAATCCTTATCTTCCGTTAAGAGAATTCTTTTCTCTTTAAGCGCCAATTTGATGATTGCCAAATCTTCGGCAGCAGGTGATATTTCAACAATCGCTAAAACATCATGACCTACTTCACGAAGAGCAGAAACCACACTAAAATCACAACTTTCATCCGCCAAAAATCTCATCATGCAGGATTATTTAGACTTAGGAAGAATAACGGTTTCTTCGTGAGCAACTGTATCAGCAGCATACCGAATGGCCGCTTGAATGCCTTCTCGGGTCAAACGCGGATAGGCATCAAGAATATCCGCTTCAGCGGCACCCTCGCTTAACTTCCGAAGAATAAGCTCCACAGTCACCCGCGTACCTTTAATGACAGGTTTACCCATCATGATCTTGGGATTCACCTGAATTCTATCCGTAATTGTCATTTGAACCTCCGGCAGGATATGCCACTCGTAATTATACCTGACCAAATCAAAATCCAGAAACAGATTTAATAATGATTTGGAGTTCCCCCCAAAAACTGTACCGCTTGAAAGTTGCGTCTCCGGGTGAAAAGGGCGAGCTATCGAATAATAAATTTATCCGGTCGTGGCCTGCTGGCGCTCGAACCCGGCCAGGCCGGTTTCTTCATAAATCGGCAAGGTCAGGGTGAAGGTGGTTCCGTCTCCGATACGGCTCGCAACTTTGATCGTGCCGCCGTGGAGTTCGATGATGTATTTGCACATGTAAAGCCCCAGCCCGGAGCCGCGGCCCGGCGGTTTGGTGGTAAAGCCATAATTGAA
>JACPXL010000061.1 GCA_016196555.1 Candidatus Omnitrophota bacterium
CAAGGCGGAAGCGAATTCGGGGCGAAGCAGGTCGAGGGCACGCGAGAGGGAATAACGCTCGTAGTCGTAAGCTTCTTGCGATTTGTCATCCGCATTTTTAATTTCGTCCGAGATTCTTCGGCCTGCGGCTTCAGAATGACGATCCTGTGATTCGTCACCCTGAGTCCCAGAAACTTTTTCAACGGGACGAAGGGTCTCATTCCCATCCGGACGATGGACCGGAGTGAGCGTGAGAGTGTTTTCCAGAAATTGATTGCTGGTTTGCAGGGTCGGAGGATTTAACGATACCGCGGAAGAAGTTTGAGGGATTTGTTTTTCTTGAGCCGGGGATTCATCCGAGAGCCGGAAGAGGGCCGGCCTGTCAGGCGCCGCCCAGGCGATTTGCTGGAAAAGAAAAAACGCCAGCGTCAAGACGCTAACAATCCGGAGACTTCTCGGATACTTTTTGGTTTTCACTAAACCTCTCGTGGATTAGAGCTGCATAAAGATAACACCTGATTTACAGAAAGCAAAGAGTGAACACAACTTTTTTTAGCGGGAATCTATTATTAATAGAAATGAAATGTATTATTAGTAGATCGAGCCGATCAAGCCGTGCTGCTGCTGATCAACTTCGATCAATTCATAGCAGGATTGGCGAGTTGGGTGGGCTATCCGGCGAGTAGCCGGTCCACTTCGGACTTGAGGAGTTCGAGGTTAAATGGCTTTTGGAGGAAGGAGTCCCTGCCCAGCCGCTCGGCTTCGTCAATGATGTTTTGATCGACATAGCCGGTATTGACGATGACCTTGGTTTCGGGGGAGATTTCCTTGGAGACTTTGAGAATGCTGAGGCCCGGAAGATCGGGCAATTTGATATCGAGGAGAAGAATATCGGGTTTGATTTTATTGATCAGGTCAATGCCTTCACGGCCGGTTGAGGCCGTATAAACATCAAAGCCTTCTTCAATAAAAAAACCCCGCACTTCTTCAACAATCCCTTCCTCGTCATCAACGATCAGGAGTTTTTTCACTTAATATTGGCGATAGGTGTGACCTTTGCTTCTTTATTGTCTTTGTATTTTTTTTCGAATGGAAAATCGAAGCTGTAAGTGAAGGTGACAAAAGCGCCATGCAGAATGCTGGTGTAACGGCCATCGATGTTCGTACCGGTTTTTGCCACTTGCGCTGGATTGGAAATGCTTCTTCGGGCAAAAAGCATAAAGATATAAGAAAAATCAATACGGGCCCTGGGGGAAAAATTATAACTTGTGCCCGCGGTCCACAAAAACCGGTTGGCATCCGGCAAAAAGTTGTCCACATGGTTTTTGGGTGCAGCCGCTTGATAAAATGCAAAGCCTCCCAAAAGATCTGTTTTATCATTCAACTGGCGATGTCCGCCCAAATGATAACTAAACGTCGTATCATAATCTCTCGGAACGGTTCCTAAGGCCCTTAACGTCGCATTCGGCCGGTCAAAGCCAAAATCCTGATCGGCAAAAACACTCCATCCGGTAATGCCAAAATCATTTTCAACCGCCCATTTTTCGGATGGCTCATAGGCATAACCTAACGTAAAATTCCAGGGAAGAGGAACGTTGGAATGAGCACCCGATTCAAAGTGTGGGAGAGTATCGAAAACAACATTGGATCCTGCGTTAACCAAATCATCAAGAACTACCCGTCCATTAACTTTGACATTTGCTTGACTTCGAAAGGATGCTCCAAATTTATGATGAGGAACGGGTTTTAGCAAGAGCCCCAAATTCCAACCCCAGCCATGGCCTGAGGTTTCCGTTAATACTTGTCCGTCTCCGCCTGACCCAGCAAGAGCCGCATTCGGATAATTGAAACTCTGCCCGTAATCGTAAATCCAATAATGAGTAGCTCCCCCGCCGACATTAAGCCAATTCGTAAGCCGTGCCGAGGTCGCCATCGTGGTTGCAACCATCTGGAGCGAATTTTTATATCCCGTGTAACGCCCCATCCCGATGGAGGGAAATTTGCTAGAAAGCCCGAAGGGAGAATTGACAGCCAAACCGAAGGCAACCCGGTTATCCAGCAATTCTCCTGGATTAGCAGTTACATAAAAAGAAGGAATCAAAATGACCCGGCCATTATTTTGGTTTTTGTCCCCCGTCACCGAGCTAGTATGAAGGATACGCCAGTCCAGCCCCTCAAGACCGGCGCTGACCTGAACGCCTGGCAAATCTACAATGCCGGCAGGATTGAAGGAAATCGTGGATGGGTCCTGCGGGCGAGCCACCACGGCATTGGCTTGACCCAGGGTTTTGGCGCTATAAGAAGCGTTTTCAAAACCGGAGGAACCCACGGCATAAACTGCCGGATTTTGCCCTAGGAAAAGGAGCGTTAAAATCAAAAAGGCTGAGAAATATTTTTTCATGATTCCTCCCTATTCAATGGATCTGGTTATCTCCAAAGATTCTATCCGTACATTATCGGCCGTTTGATCAAAAAGTAAACTCTTTTTAAAGTGTGAATCGCTTCCCCGCCGGGAGAGGTCTGCGGGCAAGCTGGCGTTTTAATTCCTCGGGATCCATGTTGCTTAAATTCCAGACAATAAACGCCAAATAAGCTTCGATACTCACTTTTTTAGGGGGCGGAAGCAGTTTATCAAATGTAGGAAATTTTAAATCCGGCGTCCCAAATTTCAAGCATAGTGATTTGAAACTTTCGGAGGATATGTTGATTCCATTGGCTTTGATCAATTCGACAATATCATTAAGGTCCTTAAGCTCACGAATCGTCGGTTGCTGTTTAATCGCATGAAGTTTAAGGGCAATAAGATATTCCGGTTTTGGGACCAAAAATTCGGCATCTTGAAAAATTTCGATTTTACATTCTTTTTGAATTGCCTGAAAGGTTTCGATTTCGACAAATATAAAATCAATATCAAGGAGCCCTTTGGTTTCAGCCCTCAGCTTTGCAGCTACCGGAGTTCTTGCTACTTCAATATAACCCATCGCAAGAATGAGTGGTTTGATCTTTTCGTAATCAGTCTCGGTAATCATGAAATCGACATCAAGAGTA
This sequence comes from Candidatus Omnitrophota bacterium, assembly GCA_016196555.1. Taxonomy (GTDB): domain Bacteria; phylum Omnitrophota; class Omnitrophia; order Omnitrophales; family Aquincolibacteriaceae; genus JACPXK01. The sequence goes on from JACPXL010000061.1 coordinate 3,028, forward strand.
ACACGCTGATAACCGCGGGCCCCCATGGCTTGCCCGCAACAATTCCAAAGGGCATTTGAGCTTGCATAGATGCCAAAGTATATCCCACCTTTAAATTGATCGCATTAAATAAATGGATGCCCCGCTGACCCGGAATTGGGTCCGGGACCACGATTACACCTCCAAATGTGAAAAAATAGCCGGCGCATACTGAATCTCGTCAATAGTGACAGGCTCTTTATGAAGCCCTAAGCAATACTCCGGGTCATCATTCGCAGTGTGGGACTTAACAGAAAACCATTGATGGTGCAAATCAAATCTTTAAGATTGTATATTTCTAAATCATCGTAAGTTATTCATAATAAATATGTTACGGTATAATCGATTTCATTTTTAGCTCCCTATAGCGCTAAAAGTGGATTCAAAACTACAACGAAGATTTTCCGCATTCTTCGCTGGGTTATTTAACGCCGGTGCAATTTGAACAAAAACATCAACTAAAACCGAGCTCAACTCCACACTTTTTTACCCTTGCAAAAACTCATTAACGTCAACCGGTCGTGGCCTGCTGGCGCTCGAACCCGGCCAAGCCGGTTTCTTCATAAATCGGCAGGGTCAGGGTGAAGGTGGTTCCGTCTCCGATACGGCTCGCAACTTTGATCGTGCCGCCGTGGAGTTCGATGATGTATTTGCACATGTAAAGCCCCAGCCCGGAGCCGCGGCCCGGCGGTTTGGTGGTAAAGCCATAATTGAA
>JACPXL010000062.1 GCA_016196555.1 Candidatus Omnitrophota bacterium
GAGTGCGGCGTGGGACTTGTCCAAAATATCGCCGCAAATCCGTACACAAATATCGCAGATATAAACACCCGGTCCTTCGAAAATCTTTTTTACTTCCCGGCGTTTATCGCGTCCGCAAAATGAACATCGTTCTGCAATCATAAGTCTTTTCCTCTTTTAATTTAAATTTTAAGCTGCTGACTTTTTCTGCTTTCTTTCGTTTTCTGGGATATATTTCAATGGATATCGCTCAGGATGCTCTAAAGATTCGAGTTCTAAATCAATGTCGAGTTGCTCCCACCGGAGATGAAAACCGTGGAGAAGCTTGATATTGCAAATTTCGGAAACCGTAGCATTTTTAAACCAAGGGAAATCCTCATAAGATAAGAAATACTCCTTCGACTTGACGTGCAGCCAAATGCCATGCTTCGAAATATTAAGAATTTCAACCTTTGAAGTGTTTTTCCCAGGTTTTTGTGATTTCTTCTTTCCGTTCTTCAACAATTTTTTGAATCTCCTTTAATTGTCTTGAATTTAAACCATACGACTTTACTAAAGATACCCTCGGCTCCAGCCAGAACTTCGCTTCTCCATCAGGGGCAAGTCACATGAATATGTATCCGGGCCTCTTCAAGTGAAAAGAAAAGGAAATGATAATTTTTATACCGGAATACCGTTGGACTCATTAAATATTCTCATGCAGCTTTCTTTATTATTCTTTAACGCTTTCGTGCTGCTGTGCCGTAGAGAGTTTTCCTTGAACTTTCACGGCAAGGTAGTTGTACATTGGTGCAACTGCCCGGCCTGGATTCGAACCAGGAATCATGCCTCCAAAGGGCAGTGTGATACCATTTCACCACCGGGCAATGACTACTTCAAAAAGTGTGACAAACGATAAGTTTCCCCGATGGTTTATGATTCCGTAATTTCCGAACGAGACTTTCCGCCTTTCGCTTGCTTGAGAGGATAGCAAAGACGGTGGGACCGCTTCCAGACATCCTGACCGTTTTGATTCCGAGTGATCGGAACCGGATGATTTTCTTTTGAATCGACGGCCTGAGACGACACGCCGGCAGCTCCAAATCGTTCTCGAGGAGTTTTCCGGCCTGGAGGATATTCCCCCGGTCCAAAAAATCGCAAAGGATTGTAACAGCACGACTTAGTTTTGTCAAGGAAACGGCCGGAAGCCGCCGGGGCAGGTTTTGATACACTAATTTTGTGCTAAGTCCTTTATTATCAATGAGTAATACAAACCATATTTGCCGCTTTGAAGGCCTGGAATGGAGCTTATCACCCCGCCCACGGCCCAGGGCCTGATTGACATTTTCCAGGAAAAAAGGCACGTCCGCGCCCAAAGTTTTTCCCATTTCCATCAATCGATTGCGGGTAATTTTCAGTCCATAAAGCTTTTTCATTCCCAGGAGAAAAAATGCCGCGTTGGAAGACCCTCCACCCAATCCTCCGCCCATGGGAATTCGTTTAGTTAAATGAACCCGGACTCCTCCCAAGCGGGGGAAACTTTTTTTAAAAAGCCGGTAAGCGCGTGTGATTAAATTATCCTCTCCCAGACTGAGTGAAGGATTGGAACAAGTCAGAGAAAATCCTGAAGATTGTTTGGCTAAGCGAAGTTTATCTTGGAGGGAAATTCGATGAAAAAGCGTGACGAGCCGATGATAACCGTTGGATTCACGGCCAACCACACGAAGGTAGAGATTAACTTTGGCAGGACTTGAAAGCGTGAGAGAGCGCATAATTAAAACCGGGATTGCTTCGTCGGCCTACGAAGCAATCCCGGTTTAAGCTTACGACCAAGCTTTTTTCTTGTGGCGATGCTTACGCAATTTTTTTTTGCGCTTGTGCTTGTTCATTTTCTTTTTGCGCTGCTTGCGTGCCCAAGGCATAACAACCTCCGGTTGACTTTCGTCATGGAATAACTTTGTTTAATGGGTATTCAATAATTCCAGAAGCACCGGCTTTTTTCAAAGCCGGAATGAGTTCACGGACAACATGCTCATCAATAATCGTATCCACATCATACCAGCCTTCCGCGGAGAGGCTGGAAAGAGTCGGTTTTTTCATGGCAGGAAGAATTTTCAAAACCTGCGCCAGGTCTTTTTTGGAGACATTCATCTTGAGACCCACTTTTTGCTGGGCCCGAATTGCCCCCTCTAAAAGCATAACGATGTTTTCCATTTTTCGCCGCTTCCAATTATCCTGATAACTTTTTTTATTGGCGATGAATTTTGGGACCGAGGTGAGAATCGTATCGATAATGCGAAGATTATTGGCGCGAAGGCTCGATCCGGTTTCTGTGGCCTCGACAATCGCATCGGCCAGCCGAGGAGGTTTCACTTCCGTAGCGCCCCAGGAGAATTCCACCTCAGCGGTCACTTTATTTTTTTTGAGATAGTTTTTTGTCGCGTTCACCAGTTCGGTAACAACTTTTTTACCCTGAAGATCCTTCACGGACTTAAAGGGAGAATCATTGTGAACGGCCAGCACCCAGCGCACCGGATTGGACGTGCGTTTGGAATATTGAAGCTGGCAAAGTTCCACAATATCGGATTCATTCTCCAAAATCCAGTCATGGCCGGTCAGTCCGCAATCGACAATACCGTCTTCGATATAGCGCGACATTTCCTGAGGGCGGAACAAAATGACTTCGAGTTCGGAATCATCAATGGACGGAAAATAAGAGCGCGAACTCACGCCGATCATAAAACCGGCTTTTTTGAAGAGCTGATAGGTGGCTTCTTCCAGACTCCCCTTAGGAAGGGCGATTTTGAGCTTTTTGTTGTTTGACATAAGGGGGCGATTCTATCTTTTCACTTGTAGGGTGTCAACACCGGCCTTATACTTTTGCCCGCCATGAACATCACTTTAGGACAAAGCCTGGCTGCCTACATCAGCGCAGTGCTGGGTGCCGTACTTGCAGTCATGATCGGTGTTTCGCATCGCCAGCTCTGCGCCCTCATCAGTTTTGCCGCCGGCGTTCTTCTTTCCGCGGCCATTTTTCATATTCTTCCCGAAGCCTCAGAAACAGGAGTTGGCACAATTCCGATTTTTCTTGCTACGGCCTCGGGTTATGCGCTCTTTTCTTTGATCAGCCGCTATGTCTCGCATGTCTGCCCTGCCTGCGCGGCTTCCCATTTCGAAAAACAGGAGGAACAGCCAGCCTCAAAATTTAAAAATATCTTTTTCTTAATGGCGATTGCCTTGACAGTCCACAGCATGATGGACGGAATCGCCATTGCCCTCAGCCCCGCCATGAGCCGGGATGCCGGCTATTCCATTTTTTCCACGGTGGCCATTCACAAACTTCCGGAGGGATTGGCCCTTTGCGCGCTTCTGATCAATTCCGGATATGAACGGAAGGCAGCATTTTTTCTTACTCTTCTATTCGAAATCTCAACCCTGGCCGGATGGGGATTTGGGGCTCTTATGCTGCGTTACGAAATTGAAGTTCAATGGCTTATGCTCGCCATGGTGCATATTGCAGGGGGTTTTGTGTTCCTGGCACTGCATGCGGTGATTAACGAAATCCGGGACCATTCTCCGAGATTCGTACTGATTTTCTTTTTGACCGGTTTTGCTTTTATGATGTTTTTTCGATAAAACAGGCCGGCTAAATCTCCCGTTCCGGCTTTCTGATGTCCTTTTGTTCCATCCACCGATTGATGCGGGAAAAAACAATGAGAATAATGAGCGTGAGAAGCGTAGTCATGATGGCGGGTTTATACTGAGCAATTCCGCAGGCAAGTCCAATACCGGCCGCCGCAAAAATTCCTGCCGCCGTGGTCAGGCCGCGCACACCCTGAGGAAAACGGATAATGGCCCCCGCCCCGAGAAATCCGATACCGCTTACAACTTGGGCCGCAATGCGGGAAGGATCAACATCGGCAGTCGTTTTGTAAATTTCATAGATTTCCGTGGAAACAACCATGATAAGGGCCGAACCGACACAAACGAGGGAATAAGTTCTGAAGCCTGCGTCTTTGCCATGCCGCTCTCTTTCCAATCCGATAATTCCGCCCAGAAAAGTCGCCATGATGAGACGAACGGCTACATCCAAATCCTGCGCTGTAAAATGAAATAGGTCATGAAACATTGTTTTTCTCCTCTATTATTTTTCGGATCAATCGCAGAGAAACCTTAGGCAGGAAATTAAAGATTGGGCTGACAAGCGAGTGTCAGCCGGGAGCGCTTGCCCTTCCGGTAAAGATCCAAACCGCGGCGGGCAATCATCGCCGCATTGTCGCCGGTCAGAGAAAGAGGCGGAAACCAAACTTCATAACCCCGGCTTCGGCCTTCGCGCATCAAAACTTCGCGCAAATGCGAGTTGGCGCTGACACCGCCCCCTACTACAATATGCTGAACGCCTTTGAGGGCTGCCGCATCCAGGGTTTTTTCCACAAGCCAGCTCACGGCTGATTTTTGAAAACTCGCGGCCATATCGCGGGCTACTGTCATTGCGAGCCCCGAAGGGGCGAAGCAATCTCGGTCTCTAGATTGCTTCGTCGGCTTCGCCTCCTCGCAATGACGGCGCGTTTCATAAAGCACAGCAGTTTTAATTCCGCTGAAACTAAAATCAAAACGGTTTTTCTGTTTGGGTTTAGTGAAAAAGTAAGCTGACGGATTTCCTTCTTTGGCCATTTTATCCAAAATAGGCCCGCCCGGATAACCCAGCCCTAAAATTTTCGCAACTTTGTCATACGCTTCACCGACGGCATCATCCACGGTCGAGCCGAGCTCCACGGATTTTCCTTTTTCATGATAAGAAATGCTGGTATGCCCGCCCGAAACAAGAAGGCCGATATATTTTGCCGGTTCTTTTTTGCCAATGAAATTCGCAACCAGATGGGCTTCGAGATGATTGACACCCAAAAAAGGAATTCCGAGTTCATAGCCCAGCGCCTTCGCAAAAGAAACTCCCACTAAAAGTGAGCCGATAAGTCCGGGCCCTTCGGTCACGGCGATAAGATCGATTTTGGATTTTTTGATTTTTGCCTGCTTGAGCGCTTCTTCAAAAACAAAATCGATTTGTTCAAGACAGTGGCGCGAGGCAATTTCCGGAACAACTCCGCCGAAAGGCTGATGACGGAAAAGGCTTGAGGACACAATATTAGAAAGGATGGTATCGCCGTCTTTTAATACCGCGCAGGAAGTCTCGTCGCAGGAAGTTTCAATGCCGAGTGTGATCATAGCTGGTCTGTCATTGCGAGGAGGACGAAGTCCGACGAAGCAATCCCCCGACTAAAGCACACTGCGCACTCTTCGCGCAGAACTTGACGTTCTGCTGCGAAAGTGTTCGGGGATGACAACTATTATTGTCATTCCCGCAATCTTTAGGCGGGAATCCCCGCAATCACAATTAGATAAGTTTCTTCCTTAAAATTTCATTGGCAAGTTTGGGATTGGCCTTGCCTTTGGTTTCTTTCATCATCTGTCCCACGAGAAAACCCAGGGCCTGTTCTTTTCCGGCCCGGAAATCTTCGGCGGATTTGGGATTGGCGGCAATAATGCGTTCCGCCACTTCTTCGATTAATTTGGTGTCCGTCACCTGCACCCAGCCTTGTTCTTCGACAATAGTCCCCGCAGATTTTCCGCTTTCAAACATCAGCGGTAAAACATCCTTGGCAATTTTTCCGGAAATTGTATTGTTTTCGATTAATTGAACCAAACCTGCGAGCGCTTCAGCCTTCACCGGCGAAGATTCGATGGTGAGTTTATTGAGATTGAGAAGCGCTAAAAGCTCGGACTGAATCCAATTGCTGGCCAATTTAGGGCTAACAACATAATCTCGAAACTCTATTGCAACGGTACTTCGATTTGTTGTAGCAGATTTTTTTCCTATTACATCCTCAAAATAATTTCCTAACGCCTTATTCACAACAAGGGCCGCCGCGTCATATTCCGAAAGGCCAAAATTTTTGATAAAGCGCTCGGCTCGCTCGCTTGGGAGTTCAGGCAAAGTCTTGCGGACTTTCTCCACAGTTTCGCGCGAAATCGTGAAAGGCACCAGGTCCGGCTCGGGAAAATAGCGGTAGTCATGCGCTTCTTCTTTCGAACGCATGGAAAAAGTCTGGCCTTTGTCATCATTCCAAAGCCGCGTTTCCTGAACGACTTTCTCGCCCGCTTCGATTAAATCAGTCTGGCGTTTAATTTCATAATGAATGGCTTTTTGCACGGCCTTGAAAGAATTAAGATTTTTAATTTCCGCCCTTGTACCGAATTTCTCCGTTCCGGTTTTACGCACTGACACATTGGCATCGCAGCGAAGTTCGCCGCGTTCCATATTGCATTCACTGACTTCGAGATATTGAAGAATGGCCTTTAACGCCACGAGATATTCGTAGGCTTCCTCCGGGGATCTTAAATCCGGCTCAGAAACAATTTCTAAAAGCGGAATTCCGGCGCGGTTATAATCCACCAAACTGCCGTCTTTAATTCCCTCATGCAGAAGTTTACCGGCGTCTTCTTCCAAATGAGCTCGTGTGATACCGATGGTCCTGCTAATTAATTTCTTCCCACCGCTTTTGTCATCCTGAGCGGAGCGAAGGATCTCGTTTTTAGATTCTTCGGCCTCCGGCCTCAGAATGACAGAATTAGACGATTCGTATTCGATCACAATTCTGCCGCCGCTATTGACCGGCATATCGTACTGTGAAATCTGATAAGCCTTGGGCAAATCCGGATAAAAATAATTTTTACGGTCAAATTTAAGACGTTCGCTCACATGAGAACCCAAAGCCAGGCCGACTTTCATGGCAAGCTGAAGCGCTTTTTCATTGAGCACTGGCAATGAGCCCGGCCATCCAAGACAAACCGGGCAGGTATTTTTATTGGGCTCCGAGCCAAATTCCGTCGGGCAATTGCAGAAAAGTTTGGACTTCGTGCCAAGCTGAACGTGGACTTCGAGTCCAATGACGGGTTCGTAGCTCATTTTTTCTTTCGGCGTCCATATTTAGCGGAAGGTTCATGAAAAATACTTTTAGCGGATACGCGCACAACCTTTCCATTTTTCCAGATGACGGCCGGAACGCCTGCCAATTCATGCTGTCTAATGGCTTTTGCTACTGCCTTTTTGAGGGCTTTCTCCGCATTTTTTTGAAGATTTTTAATTTCTTGTGCTTCATTTATTCTTGTCATTTTTCCTCCGCCAGCTTCATTATTTTTTTATACGCTTCGCCATCTAAAATACTAGTCTGTTCCTTATCTTTTTTTGCTATCAGATGAGGTTTCTGTCCTGAATTATCAAAGAGCATCCAAAAATCTAAATTCGATTGATAGATATAAAAGAAGTTTTTGATCCCTTTATAGAATCGTCGGCGTAACACTTTTTCAGAAATGTTATGCCCTCCCATTTTGACACGGCTGGCTACGCGAGCAAGCGAAAGCTTGATATTAGGAATCCACAGAAAAAAAAGATGGATTTTATAACCCTTGTTTTTATATTCCTTGAAACGCGAGGCATAAGCCGTCCCCGAAAGCGTCGTTTCGAACGCAAAATTAATTTTTCGATTAACGCAAGCGTCTATCTGTTCTAGCAAAAGCCTTCCTGCTTTTAAAGCAGCCGCGTCAGGGGAAAATGCGGATAAACCTCGTGCAATCGTATCGGCGTTTATAAATGTTTGGCACTCAGCTGGTAAAAAACCTTCTGCAAATGTTGTTTTTCCAGCCCCATTGGGCCCAGCGATGACATAAATATTCAAGTTAAATTCGGTTTCTTTTTGTAAACTTGGACTTCTTGTTCAAAAGCATGGGCGGCGCGAAAAATAGTTTCTTCTTCAAACGGGCGCGCGGAAAGCTGAAGCCCGATCGGAAGACCGGCCGAAGTAAATCCGCTCGGCAAAGACATGGCGGGGATTCCAGCCAAAGGCGCGGGAATGGTGAAAATATCCGACAAATACATGGCCAGCGGATCACTCGTTTTTTCACCGATTTTAAATGCCGGCGTCGGCGCGGTGGGGCCGAGGATCAAATCCACTTCGCGAAAGGCTTGATTAAAATCTTCACGAATGAGCGCGCGGACTTTTTGCCCTTTTAAATAATAAGCCTCGTAATAACCCGCGGAGAGAACGAAAGTTCCGAGGAGAATGCGCCGTTTGGCTTCGGCCCCGAATCCTTGATTGCGTGTTTCAAAATACATTTCTTTAAGCGTTTTAGCATCAGCTCGTAGGCCGAATTCCACGCCGTCAAAACGCCCCAAATTGGAGCTGGCTTCCGCCACGGCCACAATATAATAAACCGCCACGGAATACGGCGTATGCGGAAGCGAAACAGTTTTGATTTCCGCTCCCATTTTTTTGAAGATTTCCGCGGCGCCGCGTATATTGGCTTCTACTTCCTTGTCCATTCCCTCCACAAAATATTCCTTGGGAAGGCCGATGCGCAGGCCTTTGACATTGCGCGTAAGCGCTTTGGTGTAATCCGGAACTTTTTGCGTGGCTGAAGTAGAATCTTTCACATCATGGCCGGCGAGAATATTCATAAGAATGGCAGAGTCTTCCACGTTTTTGGTGAGAGGCCCGATTTGATCAAAACTTGAACCGAAGGCAATAAGTCCGAAGCGCGAAATGCGTCCGTAAGTGGGCTTAAGGCCCACCACGCCGCAAAACGCCGCAGGCTGGCGTACCGAGCCGCCCGTATCGGAACCAAGCGCCGCAAGCGCCATATCGGCAGCCACGGCCGCGGCAGAGCCTCCGCTCGACCCTCCAGCCACACGTTCTAAATCCCAAGGATTTCGCGCCGGCCCAAAAGCCGAATTTTCCGTGGAAGATCCAAAAGCGAATTCATCCATATTGCACTGGCCCAAAATCGTGGCGCCGGCGTTTTTTAATTTCGTCACCACCGTGGCATCATAAGGCGGCACATGGCCTTTTAAAATTTTGGAAGCGCAGGTGGTTTCTTCCCCTTCCAAACAAATATTATCTTTAATCGCAATGGGAATGCCGTGAAGCGCGGAAGAACCGTTGGCGGAAGCTTTAACGTTCGCATTAAAACGCAGGTAAGCATTAATTTTCGGATTCAAAACCTGAATGCGCTCTTTAATGGACTTGAGAATGGGTGCGGCACCGTCTTTTTTAGCGGCCTCCACGGCTTCTTTGAGTGTGAGCTGATGATAGAGAGTACTCATTCGCGCTCCACCACTTTCGGCACTTTGAAGAATTTCCCTTCGGTCAGGGGGGCGTGTTTGAGTACTTTATCGCGGACCTCAGAGGGTTTGACTTCGTCAGGACGGAAAACGTTTTCGAGATCCAGCACATGGCTCATGGGCTGAATGTTTTGGGTGTCGAGAGACTCGAGGTTTTTGACATAACCCAGAATAGATTCGAGGTCTTTTTCGAGCTTTTTCTTTTCTTCGGGCTTGAGGCTTAAACGGGCCAATTCCGCGACTTTATCGATATCAAAGGACATAGGCTGAGAATGCTAGCATGCTCATTTTTGACTGTCAAACAGTTGTCATTCTGAGGCCCGCAGGGCCGAAGAATCTCGCAACTCAGAGATCCTTCGCTCGGCGGAGCAGCCCTTTAGGGTCGCTCAGGATGACAATTAAATTACGCGGAAGCTTTGAAGCGAAGTTCGGATTGGTAGCTTAAATAGGCAGCAAGGGCCATCACATTGACGACGACACCGTTCGTGCTGAAAGAAAAAACCTGCTGTCCACTGTCGGCGGAAAATTGATCAAGCAGGACGGCTTTGAGCAAATTCACGACTCGATTGTCCAGACCGTCAAATTTTCTGTTGGTCAATCTTTGAATGATTTGTGTCCGGCTTTCACCAGAAAGTGCGCTCGCAATCGCAATTCCAGTTTCAACGAAGTTTCCATATTTTTGAGCATAATGATGAAGTGCATTTGCGGCATTGATTCCCTGTGAATTACTTCCAATGGCCAGAACACTTTCATTTCTTCCCTGATAACCTCGGTCATTTAATTGGATCAAAGGCAATATTCCCTGAACCGCTGTGTCGGGCACATACCTATCAAGATTGCGTGTTGTCGTGACGCCGGCGCCGGTTTTGTTTTTAATGCTTCCGGCCTGATCAGTTCCGTCGCCCGTAAGAAGCAGCCGTTGCAGCCACGCACTGAAATGAGAAATTGCTTCTGAGGCGCTGGTGATATCGTCGCCTTTCAAAACTTCAAGAGCAAGATCGACTTTCGTATCAGGTGATTTTTGCAGGGCCGCAACAATCAAATCAATGATATGGCCAGACTCGGCTTCATAGGTGGCCCGAATGGACTCTGCGTCAACATCTTGGACATCGGCCAGGCCTAGCGGCGCTGTACTCACATAACTGCGCAGCATTTCGGCAAACTGAGCAATATTGTCGGGAGTAATTCTGATCAAACGAGTTGCCAATTGTCTTTGTTTTCTTGGAGCAATATTTCTGGTCTGAATTCTATTTCCGCGCGGACGCAAAACACCGGCTAATTGAGTAACAAACAGCCGGCTCGGCCGATTTCCTCGAATCACCTGCGGCTGTAAAGACGCTACGTGGCGCATTTCAGAGCTGGAAACTGCCGGCGGTGGAAATTGATCCGGCAAGAGGTTCGCCAAGTCCTGGCGTGAGACATTACGGTAATCCACCCAATCATAAGTTTTGCCATCCACTCTTTCAATATGGAGAGTCGGCACTTCGATATGGCCTGGAAAACGCTCTCTAACGGCAGGCATTTCCAAAATTCTGCTGGGGAGGACAAAAGAAGTTGCGGCACTTAAAATCGGATCGTCATGCTTGATGCCGGGAACCAGAGCAATCGCACCACCTTGATCATCAAAAAGTGCAATGCTTGGCGTGTCCGTAGAAGTTCTTGGAAACTTGATGGATTGATTATGGAAAAACCGCCCGGTGGGGCTCAAGATGGCCTTGGTATCTCTGCGGTTTAATTTTCTGAGCTCCGTTTGAATCCCCCGGCTGAAAAGATAGCGAATGGGAATATTGTGAGGCAGTCGATCCAATTCCGGAACCACCTTCCGCGCTTTCGCCAATTGATCTTTATCTAATTCCGCAAGTGTCCGCGCTAAAGTTCCTGCGGCATCCCCAATCGTTTTACTATAATCCCCGTAGATTCTCAATCCCACAGCAACGGTATCAAAGAGAAGCGCGATCAAGTAATCCGCCACGGCCTCGGTGGAGCCCGCTGTTCCCAAGAAAACAGGGACCCGTCCGTTTTCTTGCCCGAGAACCGCACGCAAGGCTTCGTCATGGGACCCATGGTGAACTTCAATAATTCGAAGTCCCGGATAGGCCTTTTGCAAATCTTTGAGCGGTTTACGGTATTCTGCCTCTAAGCGGGAACGATCCATAAGATAAACATCCAGTTCATTGAACGTAACCTCATTGGCGGACGCCGCCCGGTGGAGAGTTTCAGTGACGGGGGCATCGGGATCTAACGGTTTATCATAAAACGATTTCATCTGATCCTTATGCGGTACGCCAAAAATGACTAATCCTGCCCCGAGCTGATCAGGCATCGGGCCGAAGGCTTTGACTAAAGGCCCTATCAAATAAATCGAAGATCCTCCGGAACCTCCGGGATCCGCTTCACCGCGAACAATAAGTTCAGAGCCATCAAAAACGTCAACCACCCCCCACACTTCCTCCTTAGCCCCCAAAATACCAAGACGCGGGCCGGCTTTGAGAGCACCCATTCCTTTCTTTTTACGGCCTTCATAGCCATGGAATCTTACGTCGATCCCTAGCAGATCATGAACTTCGGTAAAAATATCCTGCCCGATGGCATCAAGTTCTATTTGTGCAAACTGTAAAGCCAGATTAGAAGGGACGCCTTCGGCTATAAGCCGATGGTAGTAACCAATTAATCCTTTTGCAAATGCTGCGGCCGCGAGTGAAGATGTCACAGCGGCCGTCAATCGGTTTGCTTGAACGAGTTCAGCGGTAGGAACCTCCCCGCGCGGATAGGGCTTCTCAACTAGAACATGTTCCGTCACAGGAATCTTTTTGGTGAAGTGGTCAACTTCCGCCGGCGTCCCACCGCCGGTGCCCGGATGCTGGACCGATGCGGTTCCCGCGGCCACGCCACGAATAAATCCATTTACCGGCTCGGTTTCGCTCCAGGCCTCAAAAACTCGTTGCGCCAAACTCCAGTCTCCTGCTCCCACTTCAGACTCCACGTTCTCAACTTGCGGTGCCGGAGCTTCCCATACCCGGTCGCGAGTCACGGAGAAAGCACCTTTTGGGCCTAATGTGATGATGATTTCTTGAATCGCCTGGTCCGGCGGACGGCTTTCAATAATTTCTCTGGCTTTGCGGGTAAGTTTTGGAATGTCTTGAGGACCAACCCCGACAAGTTCTCCGAATTCGAATTGATTCATTGAAACAATGGTCGCAGCTGCTGGACCGTCTGAAGTTGTGGGGAAAAGAACTTCTTTTGCCGCAGGGCCCTTTGTGTCGATGATGACAACCGCTCCGCGCACGCGCAGCTTTTGACCAAGATCGGCATAAAACCGGTCCGAAAGGCCAGGGGCAAGACTGCCTGAGATGACAACGATATCGCCTTTTTGGACTCCTGTTTCTTCATCCAACAATTTCCCGATTAATTGCTGCTGTGCCAAAGGAGTCACCGGTATTCCTTTGGGAACTAAATTTTCCGTTTTATCATGGGGATTAATGACCATTGTGACTCTCGTTTGATCATCCACATCGACTTCAACAGCATCCCCTACATAAACCCCCTGATTTTTGATCAGCCGAATCAACTGTTCCCCCGTTTTACCGGCATAGAAAAAAAGCGGACGTGCGCGCAGGCCAAGCCGGGCTAAGGCGATTGCCACATTAATACCGCCGCCTCCCGGACCCATAAGCAAAGATTTCGGATCCTCCCACTCCAACAGTTTTTTTTGCGCATCGATATCGATTGTCGGACTCGTCGCGATTGTCCATACAGTCCCCCTCCCTTGTAATACGCGTGGGGGAAAGGCTTGCGATTGGAAATCATCTCCGAGTTCCGCCGAATTTTTCGTCATGGCCATTCCTAGAGCACCCGTGAATTCCCGCTGTTTTTTGTCGTCTTCTCCAAACGAATCGAATGCACGCCGTAACGCACGGCTGATAAGTCCTGGATTTCCAATTGCTTTCGCCTGTTGGATCAAGATTGGAAATAGGCGGTTTAGCGCTTCGGCCGAGTTCGAATCGTGAAAAGCGGCGAGAATTCTAGCGGATGCATCCTCTAGAAATTCTTCTTCCTTTGAACTCGTACTGCTCCGCATTTCGGAAAGAGCGGCAGCATTAAGAAGAATATTGATCGATTCGGTGGGGCCCGTGGGGACACCTGCTTCATTAAAAGGTTTCGTTTCGCGTTTTGCCATTTCTTTTCTTGTTTGCTCTTTATAACCCACCACATGCTGTTGCAAATAGGTTTGGGCGCCCAAATTGCGCAAATCGCCGAATACCGCAACCGTCAGTTGAAGCGTGGCAATCAAATGAGCAATGTCATAAGCCGTCCGGCCCTGCAGATCCCAGCTGATAACGGGAATATCAAATTTGGAAAATTCCTTAGCGGTTCCTACTGCGGAGTCCATTTGAATATCCCCCTGCTTTTGTTCTTCAAATCCTTTCAGACTTCTTGAAATCGCCACACCCGGCGTCAATTGAAAATCATCTTCCGGTGCGACCGCCGTGCGGAAAAACCAGCCAATATGCCCTTTAGGATTGCCGAAAATCCCCTGAAGATTCATATGATTCTGATTGGTCCCAAGATTCATCTGAAGATGAGGGCCCTGATTGTTTTCGACCACCGATTCATTCCACAATTCCTGCATCAAACTCGCCACATCAAAAGTTTGCGGAGCAAAATCCATTAATTGCAGGCTTCCACGCGCGGGACGCGATCCGGTAGGACTTCCCCAAAGATAAAAGGCAAGCGCGGTAAGAAAGGGCGTATTTCTGGGATCGTCCGCTTTAAAATCCACAAGATATTTTTTCATGGCCTCTGAGGCCGCGCGAATGGTGGTATGCACATATTCGCGTTCATGACCCAAGGCCGGAACAACCGCCGCCGCAGTCATAAGCCCTACAGCAGAAAAAGTCGAGAACCTTCCGCCCATTCCTTCCGGCACCGGTAAAACTCCAAAAAAGGGATCAATATTCCTTGTGTCTGTTTCCGTATAATGCTGTTTCAAAAATTCACTTTGCAGTCCGTCAATTTCAGCTTTCGAAGCTTTTCCGGCATCAAGGCGCGCTAAAAGTTTGTCGTCGACTTCAAAATTATCTGTTAAGGGCAGCCCCGTACTCACAATAAAAAAACGGCCGGTAGGGTAACGAGGACGCCCATTGTGATAGCTGCTGATCGGTGTGATGTCTTTTTTAGTCAGGCCCAGTTTTTCCAAACCAAACTTACCATCTCTTATTTTTCCCTGGTCATATAAGGTACGAATCTCATGAAGCCGGGTCTCCAGCCAATTCCGTATAAACATGTAAGCGGTAAACGGTTCGCCTGTGGTCCCGGATTTTGAAACGTCATGAAAGATTGTTGTGAAAAGTGTCCCGCGGCCTTCCAGTCCGCGGAGGACATCACGTAATTTGACCGGATCATAATTGTCGCCCACCCAATGCGCGCGCGGCCGGCCCTTGCGCTGAACATCCGAAAGGTCATTGTGATTTGTCCCGATGACCGGACTGACTAAAGCCTGCGCCGAGGCTATCGATCCTCCCACGCCCACATGCACCCAGTCAGTAACCCCTTGATTGCGGGCCTTGCGGGCGAGCCTGATAATTTTATTCAGCACTTTATGCTTTTTCAACGCCGCGGGACTTGAATCCCACAAATCCGTTTTCGCAGTCAAGCGGTGATCCAAATTAATATGCGGCAGAAGCCAAGCTTGAAGCCCGTCTTTCTTCTCGTTCATCAATTGATGCCGGCCTTTGTCCGTTTTAGCCAAGCGAATTTTCGCGCCCAAGGCTTTTTGAATTTTACGAAGCCGGCCGCGGCGATTTTTCGTGATGTTTAATCCCTTGGCAAGCGAAACATCAAGCCCCACTGCGTCGCGTAATTCGGAGCGATTTAAAATAATCAAGCCAAACCGATCGGCAAAGGAAGCTCCGGGAGCAATAGCCTTTTCCATTTTTACCGATTTGGCCGCATTTTGTCCCGGAACCTGGAAAACCTGTTCCACCTCTCTGCGGGTTTGTTCCACCTCTTCCGGACTTTCGCCTCCGATAATTCCGGCATACCATCCGCCGTTTGTGGGCTGCTTCCAATCTTGAGTACGGAATATCAACTCTTTCAAATTTCCCCGGTCACTTGCGTAAATCACCACATAATCAAATTTTTTCTCCTGTCCCAACACTGCTGCAATATTATCTTGCCGCAGAGATCCCCGTAAAAGCTTTACGGGACTTCCTTCAGCTTGAAGCCATCCCGTGATTTCTCTGGAATCAAAGAGCTCTTGAACATCACGGTTGGATGAAACCACCGTAACATCCTGCTGATGAAGGGCGAAGAAATGAGGCAATCCGGCACTATTGGGCTCGATGAACAACCACCGCTGGCCCGGTGTAGGCTGCCAATTAAGATCGTGTAGGACTTGGCGGGCCATTTGCAATGCTAAGGAAGTGGCGGCAGGATATCCCCGGTCTAACTGATCTTCTCGAATTCTCAACAATTCTTGATCGTATTCCGGTGTCCCCTTTTTCCATTCATCGAATGTCTGTTTGGTAAGGGCGTCACGTACACCGACTGTTAAATTTTCGATTTGCAATGCGGCCCGCCGCAACACACGGACATCTTTAGGGGACACATGCTCCTGGGAAATTCTCTGAGGCAGCAAAAGAATGCGCCAGGTGGGAGGAATTTTTGTTAAAGTTTCATATAGGGTTGGAAATTGTAAAACATGTTCAGGCTCCGATTCATCTCGAAATGTTCCTGATTGAGCCGTGGTTGAATAAAGCCGCTGCTGTTCATCGACTAGCCCAATGATAATATGAGGTTCCACTTCGGACCTCGGGGAATGAAGCAAGTTGATATCAGGGAGCAATTGATGCAATGTCTGATTGTAATCCGTAGAGAGCAGACCGCCCCAATGCTGCAATTGTCTCCCCAGCTTTTCCGTAGGCACACGATTACGCGAAGTTACCTTGTCGGCAGCATCAATATAGTCTCCGACGGTGGTTCTCGAGTCGATCAATTGCCGGTAACTTACGGTGGGACGACTCGCGGCACCCGCAATAGTTTGAAGCGCTTTGATATAAGCTGCTTGGAATTCCCTGCTATGACGGGGGAAAGCGCTCTGCAGTAATTCATTAAATTTCTCCAGATGCCTTTTGATCTCTGTTAATTGTTGAAGGGGGGTCACCAAAGACATCCCAAAATGCGTATTAATGGCCCGAAGGGCCAAGGCATCATCATTGAGCGGCGCAAAGAGATTATTTTCTTCCTGTTCATGAACTTCTTTTACAAGAGGCTCTTGTCTGCTTTGAAGACGTTCCGTGGCAGCCGTCCAATAATCGCTTAGCCGCCCCAGTATCTCCTCGACTTGCTGAGGCCGATCTTTGCTTTTCCAATGGCGGAATAAATCATTTTGAAAATCAAGAAGTTCTTTTAAAAATCCGGGCAATGTTTCTTGAGATGTTTCCGAAAGTCTGTCACGGTAAGTGTTCGTCTGCTCAACTACCCACCCTAAATCGTTAAAATCTCCATCTACCCTCGCTTCGGAGCGAGCCGCCCCAACAAATCCCTGCCACCGCTTATCATCATATAAATGCACAAGAGATTCTTTGATTTCACCCAAAATTCTGCGGTCTCCGGGATGCAACCTAACCTTTCGCAAAACATGGTTGATACGGTTAACGGTGACTGCGTCTGAGACCGGATGTCCTTCTATAATTTGACTGAGAAGATCAATAAGACCCGTACGGGTTATCGCGGGTATTTCAGGTTCAGCTTGCGGATCTTTCCTGACCGGCTGTAACACAGCTTTTATCACCATGTTGACCATCAATTCGCTTGCGCGCAATTCGGAGCGAAGCGGGATTGGTTGGGAACGCCCCAAAATTGTTTCGTTGAGCGCAGAGACAAGGCCTTGTTTTTCAGAATTATCCCACCGCGCGTAACTCTCGGGACGGCCATAAAATACCGTTTTCGCCGCCTCGGTCTCCAGCATCGCTATCACTATATCAAAAAAATTCTGCGGTGTGCTCACCGATTGAGGAATATAAATCGTAAGCTGGGTTTTAAAAAATTCAGTCCCCACCAATTTGGAAGCTACGAGACTTGGTGCTAAAGCAAGGGTTCTTTCTAACCACACGATTTGATAGGCTTCAACGCCGGGATCGTCCGGCCCTGGTTCAGCTACCTTATAATGACGGCCCCGCGCAACGGGATTTTTTGAAAACCATTCATTCGCTGTTTTAACGAGATCTTTGAACAGAGTCTCATCCATACGCAATTCGGATTTGGCAGCGCCGTCCTTGGCAGCTCCAAGCGCTAAAATCTCAATTTGGTCGATCCGGGCAATTAATTGCCTAGCGCTGGAAACAGCCGTTGGACTTATTAAAATATCGCCCGGTTCTTCCTCTTCCCCATCTCTAACGATGGTCCGCAATGCTTGTTGCAAATCTTTCAATTTTGAACTTACAACCGTATTTTGGACGGCAAAGTAACATCCAGACTGTCCTGTCCGCCTTTCCTAAGGACTGTTTCATACCATTTTATTGCGTATTCAAAGGCATCCTCGGCCGATTGAAGGGCTGGTGGAAGCAACGGTCGGTTTTTACCATCAAGCAACAGGTTTGGTGACTTTGCCACCCATCCTGCCAATAGCATTATTAATAACAATGATTGCCCTGCTATTTTTTCGATTTCCGGAAGAGTTTTTACGTGTTGAACAACATGCCGTGCGATTATTTGCCGGGCGTCCGCATTGTCCGGAGCTTGGCGTTTTATTTCGGCCGTCAAGGCTGAGTAATAAGCCAGGCCCAGACCGGAAAGGGGGGGTGGAGTTTTAGTCGCAGCAAGAAGGCCAGAATGCCAATCCTGCTGACGCCACTGGCTTCTTACCTGCCGGTCAAAATCATTCATAGTTAGGACTTTGCCGTCGGAAAACACGGTCACCAGGGATTCATCATCCAAAATAAGATAAAAAGCCATGCCGGATTTTTCGTCGGGGACTCCCCAATCAACCGGTTTGCGGTCCTTGAAAACATCTTTAATCTTAGTTTCAATCTGTCCCGGAGGAATTAATGTGTGGGAAGAATCCCCTAACTCGAATGTGAACGTTCTGCTTAAGTGTTCCCCTTTCACGGCCAGACCATTACCAGCAACATTGATTTGAACCGTCCGCAATTCGGAAAGAGCGGCGGCGGCCGGTTTTTGTGCCGGAGATTGGAGACGTGTGGAAAAAAACTGATAAGGGAAAGAATCATCTTGAGTGGCCGTTCCAAACGCATAGGAAAGAATTTGCGCATATCCAGGCATACTATCCCGTAAGGAACTATCCCCCGCAAAAGCCTGAGCAACTTGCTCGGGAGAAGCTTTCTGGGCAACTTCAGCTAAGGTATTTGCCAAAATAGTGGCGGAGCGGCGAGATACGACTTTTGTGATTTTCTGAATGGCTTGACGTTCGGCCGGAGTGGATTGAATCCCTTTTGTTTCTAAAAACGCTTTGATTCTCTTCAGCCCGGCGGTTTTATCTGCCAAGATAAGAGATAACAATTCCGGCTTTAGGGCGTCACGGCGGTTAAATACGGGCGGTATTTTCTGCCCGTTAAAAATAATTCCGTCGTTCATCCAATCCCTAATTTGTATACGTAATTGTTCCGCAAGGTACTTGGCCGCAATCAATTTTTCAAGAATATGAACTTTGGGATTGGTTGATGCTGTATCCACTTTTCGATCAATCGTAGTCGTTAATGATTCAGCTACTCCATCCAATGCGGCCCCTATTTCAGTATTCACAGCTTCATAACCGTCGCTCCGTGCATTCGGATTCGTTACGGATTTTTTTTCAAAATAAGCAATGTTAAACCCCGTGGAGGCCACAAACCCAACAAATGTGTCCGGATTTTGTAAATATCCCTGAATCAAAGCCCATGTCGTATCGTTCTGAAGCGCCCGCACGCGGACTTTATCCAAACCTTTTCGCTTTAATGCGGATTCTAAAAGCGTCACAGGATTTTGCCCAATGGCATCAGGAACATTCCAGCCCTTGTTCCAGGTCAAAATTTTTCCGCGCCGTAATGAATTGAGTTTAGCCGGAAATGACCAAATTAATTCGACAGGATAAGCTTTATCGTTTTTCACCACTTGGCCGATTTTTGCCGCAATGAGATTGAATAATTTTTCGCTGGTCCCGCTTTTGTCCGCTACGGAAAAACGGTATTTTTTAATGGCAAGCGTTTCGAGCTTTCCATTTTGCTTTAAACGCTGGCGGGCGATTTCTAAATTAGTCCCGCCGATATTGACCTTGAGAAATTCCTTGCCAACCCATTTTTCAAAATCCGGCAAGCCCTGATAATTACGAAGCATGGTTTCTTCTCCCGGCACCTTCTCCATAAATTTCCGTATCGATGCGCCTAATTGTTCTAACTGAGACGGCTCCAATCGGTAGTATTCCGTAAAACGAGCGGTTTCTTGCCGAAGTTTTTTTTCTCTCTGGCGCGCGGGCAGACGCAATTCGGATTTGCTGGAAGCAGATACGCGATGCAA
>JACPXL010000055.1 GCA_016196555.1 Candidatus Omnitrophota bacterium
ATCTCACGCCGGAGGAGAGGCTTTCCCGGATTGTGCATATCCTAGCCTTGGGAGCAATCCGCCTGGCTGACAGCGAAAAGAATAGGCCCGTTTTGAAAGCCAATATTGACAGTCCAAAACTTAAGGGCTATGCTCACACTCCCTAACACAAAACCCAAGGACAAAGCTGTGAGCCAAAAACCAAAAATCAAGCGGTGTGCCGTTTATACCCGCAAATCCACGGACGAAAATCTCAATTCAGATTTTACTTCACTCGATGCGCAAAGGGAATCTTGTGAATCGTTTATCAAGAGCCGCAAAGCCGAAGGCTGGCAGCTTTACCCGGAACGTTTCGACGACCCTGCTTATTCCGGCGGCAATACGAACCGGCCGGCCTTGCAGCATCTGTTAGCCGCTATCCGGCAGGGAAAAGTCCAGATCGTTGTGGCTTATAAATATGACCGCATGAGCCGGAACATCAAAGACTTCGTTAAAATCCTCGATCTTTTTGATAAGCATGGCGTTGCTTTTGTTTCGGTCACTCAGCAGTTTGATACCTCGACTTCGATTGGCCGCATTTTTCAAACCATGCTGATGGGATTTGCTCAGTTTGAGCGCGAGCTGGTCAGCGAGCGGACGCGGGACAAACGCATCGCCATGATTCAAAAAGGCAAATGGGCGGGCGGAATGCCTGTTATCGGCTATGACATTGATTCGGAAAACCGGAAGCTGGTCCTGAATAAAAGCGAAGCCAGGCAGGCAGAAGATCAATTTCTTTTTTACCTCAAGGAAAAATCCCTTGGGATGACTGCCAAACGCTTGAATGAGTGCGGTTATCGCCTGAAACAATGGATTAACAAGGCAGGGCTTGAGAAAGGCGGCAGCCGGTATAACAAATCCAATCTTGCCCAAATTCTTAGGAATCCTTTTTATATCGGGAAGCTACGTTACAAAGACAAGTTTTTCCCCGGAGAACATAAGGCCATTGTTGACGAAACGCTTTTTAACCGCGTCCAGAAACTTCTCAGCCAAAACAACGGAACCCATCATTCGGCAAATCAAGACAAGCATGATTTCCTTTTGAAAGGACTCGTGCATTGCAAAGTCTGCGCGTCTTTTATGACACCCAATTTTGCTTATTCCAGAGGAAGAAAATATTTTTATTACAAATGCACCAAGGTAAATAAGAATGACAAAGATACATGCTCCGTCAAAAACGCTCCCGCGAAAGAGCTAGAAAATCTGATCGTGAAACGGTTGTCATTTCTCGGGCAAAATAAGAAAGTTGTAAACGATATCGTGAAAGATGCCCAGGAATCATCAGTCAAAGCTTTTGGGCCATTAAGGGAGGACAGAAGGCGCGTTCAGGAAGAAATCCGCAAGACCGAAGAAGAAGCCAAGAAACTGGTCCATGCTTTAGGCGCTCACAAGAACGGCTCCCGCAATCGCTTTATTACGGACCGGCTGGACGAGCTTCAGCAAAAGAAAGAGAAAGCTGAGGGAAGGCTGACCGAAATTGAACTGTCGATTCAAAGCCTTGAAGGCCGGATGATTGATGCCGATGTTATCCGCCACAATCTCCAGCGTTTTGATGCGGTGTTTGATAAACTCACGCCCAACGAAAAGAAAGACCTGCTAAGACTCCTCATCAAAGAGATCCTCTACAATCAAGACCCCTCCAAAATCAAAATGACCCTGCGCTCTCTCCCCGAGCTTGATCTCGAGGTGGAAGGCGACAAGGTCAGTTTTGATGAGCGTACAAAATGGCTCCCCCCCCTGGGCTCGAACCAGGGACAAAGCGGTTACGATCTGACTTCAGTTACCTGAAGAGTCGGACTTTCTCTTTATCCTTGCGTGATCCTTCACTTTGTTCAGGATGACGCATTAGGATAGCGGGTGTAAAGTCTCTGCACTTGCCCTTGTACTTATGTACAAGGACTGCTTCGGCAAGATCTTGATGATCTTGTCCGAGCGGCCCTCACACGCTGAGTACAGTGCTAGCTCAGGATTGTCCGCCACAATGTTCGACGGATTTCCCTGACTTAGCCCACTTTTCATTCTGTTGTTACCAACAGAAGCTGCTAACCATTAACAGCCGCTTGCTCTACCAACTGAGCTAGGGGGGAATACAATTGTTAAAGAACGGATTGTTTGCTTAAAAATTTAGCTAATTGTTTATGTCCCCAAGCCGTTTTCCATTTCCGTTCTTGCCATCTGGCTTCGCTTCGTGTTGCGAATTTCTCGAAATGGACAAGCACAAAAGGAATACGCGACTTGGTAGACTGAACAAGGCCCGCATTGTGTTCTTCCAGGCGTTTTTCTAAATCTTGAGTATGGCCAATATAAAGTTTGTTGTCTTTTTTGCTTCTTAAGACATAAGTGCAAAACATAGTCACACCAACTGAGCCCTCCGGGCCTATCGGCCCGTAGGGCCGGAGGCTAGGGGGGAATGAATAGTTGAAGGATTATAAAGACTATCCCCTATCTTTTCAAGCGCTGATGCGCTATACTGCTTCCCGTTTATGAAAACAAAACACGCCTTTTTCACCCTTCTGATTCTCACCGCCGCTTGCCTTCAATATGGAATGGCCCGCAACAATGCCCAATATGATGAAGAGGCCCGGGCTGAAGAGCGCGCTGAAAAAGAAGCGCGAAAGCGTGAAAAAGACGCCGCCAAAGAAGCTAAGCGCCATCCTGTTCGTGAAGTCGTCAGCGGTGTGAAAGAAGCCTCTTTTGGTTCTGCCAGCGGACTTGTCTCGGAAACCGTCGAAGGAAGCGCAGACGGACCGATTACTGGGACTCTCGAAGGCGTGCGTCAAGGAAGCGGCGCGGTCCTGGATAAAACCGTGCATGGTGTTGCGAAGGTTGCGACGCTCGGTTACGGCGATGTGAAAAATTATGAAGTTGAAGAACCGAAGGCAAATTCCACGGACACAACGAAGATCAAGATTAAGATTCCTGGAACGTGATCACTTGTCATCCTGAACGTAGTGAAGGATCTCGCGAGATTCTTCGCCCTTCGAGCTCGCAATGACTAGAGATTAAACTGCAGGTCGTAAAGCCGCTTGTAAACCCCGCCTTGACGCAAAAGAGAATCATTCGTCCCCTGTTGAATCAAACGGCCTTCCTCTAAAACAAGAATTCTGTCCGCGCGCTGAATTGTGGACATGCGATGGGCAATTACAAACACTGTCCGGCCTTTGATTAAATTTTCGATGGCAGCCTGAACTTCTCTTTCACTTTCTGTATCCAGATGCGAAGTGGCTTCATCCAAAATAAAAATGGGAGGATTCATTAAAAAGGCGCGGGCAATCGCCAAGCGCTGCCTCTGGCCGCCGGAAAGTTTGAGGCCCCTTTCTCCGAGTGAAGTGTCATAACCTTTCGGCAAACTTTCGATAAAATCGCATGCGTAAGCGGATTCCGCGGCGTGTTTGACTTCTTCCAAAGAAGCGGAAGGTTTTCCGTAAGCAATATTTTCCCGCACAGTGGCATTAAAAAGGACCGTGTCCTGACTCACAATGCCGATCATTCCCCTCAATGATTGCAGAGTAAAACCGCGCACGTCCTTCCCATTGATTTTGACCAAGCCGCTTATGGGATCATAAAAACGCGGCAGCAAACTTACCATCGTGGATTTGCCCGAGCCACTCACGCCCACAATGGCCACCATTTCCCCATGGCGGACATTAAAATTAACATCGTAAAGCACAGGCTTTCCCGGCTCATAAGAAAAATTCACATGCTCGTAAGAAATCGTATCGAGCGTCTCGCGAAAATCCACGGCATTAGGCAGATTTTGAATCGAAGGCTTGGCGTCTAAAATTTCAAAAATACGTCCGCCCGCTGCGATGGATTGCTGAATGGTACTGTTGACCTTGCTGATTTTTTTAAGCGGTTCATAAAAAATAAATAAAGATGCCACAAAGGCCACAAAACGGTCCGGCGGCAAATGCTGCAGACCAAACCACACCGCAATGGCCGCACCGATCGCCCCCATCACTTCCACCAAAGGACGCTGAACAATGGTAATTTTGATGGTCTTTTTGAAAAAATCAAAAACGCTTTTGTTGATGCGTTCAAATTTTGAAATTTCATGCTCTTCCTGATTAAAAGCCTTCACAATATTGATTCCGGCCAGAGTTTCTCCGATAAAGGCCGTGATATCGGCAGAACGTTCCTGCATTTTTTTGGTGGTCCGCCGCAAATTTTTTCCGAGAAGAACAATCGGGACGGCCACGAGAGGAAATATAATTAAGGCATAAATCGCGAAGGGCCCGCCCCAGAGAAACACCATGGGAATATTGAATAAAATCACAAGCGGCTGTTTGACCAAATCCACAATCACATCGGTGATCGCGCCCTGAATGGAGCCCACGTCATTTAAAATACGGCTTAAAAAATCGCCGGTCCTTCCGCGCGAGAAAAAGTCATGCGAAAGATGGACCAAATGTTTATAGAGATCGTCCCGGATTTGGCGTACAGCCCGAATGCCGATGGAAGACATTTCATAATTGGAAATATAATCAAAAAATCCGCGCAGGGTGAAGACTCCCACCATGATAAAAGGGATCCACGAGGCGGGAAATTTAATGACACCCACATGAAAGGGCAAATGCGGGATGTTATCGATAATCACATAATTTTGATTATGAAGGCCGTTAATGATCAGATAAAGGGTGGCTGAGACCAGGGAGTTGGCAATGGAAAACCCCAGCATGCAGAGCATGGCCAGCGAAAGCCGGGCCTTATATCGCTTGGTGTATTGGAGTAGGCGCTTATAGATGTCCATAGAGAGGGCACACTCTAACATATCCATTGACATGCCTCAATAGATAGGTTACAAGAGAGAATCCTGGCGTAATTAACCGGTAGCAACTCATTATAATATATAGAGTTAGGAACATTTCCCGGACGTCCGGTGAATCTTATGACCCAATCAAAACCCCTTCGAGTTGCAGTCGTTGGAATAGGCCATCTGGGCAAAGAACATGCCCGTATTTATCATGGTCTGAGCGAAGCCCAGCTCATTGCCCTCTGCGATAAAGACCCCTCCCGGGCCCATATTGCCGAAGGATACTCCATTCCTCTCATTGCGGATTATCATGAATTAATCGGCAAAGTCGACGCCGTCAGCGTGGTCACACCGACCTCGGGCCATCACGCGGTGGCCAAAGATTTTCTCAAAGCCGGCGTTCATACTTTAATTGAAAAACCCATCACGCTTCGATTGGAAGAAGCGGATGAGCTGATTAGTCTGGCGAAAAAAAATAACTGTGCTCTTCAAGTGGGTCATATTGAAAGACATAATCCGGGCCTCAAACGCATTGAACAAATCGTCAACAACATCCGGTTTTTTGAAATTCACCGCCTCGGCCCGTGGGCAACGCGCATCAACGATTGCGGCGTGGTGCTGGATTTAATGATTCATGATCTTGATATTGTTCTCGGTCTCGTCAAATCCGAAATCGCGAGCTTTGATGCCATCGGCGTGAATGTGATTACGGCTTTTGAAGATATTGCCAATGTGCGCATTAAATTCAAAAATGGGGCTGTGGCCGATCTCACGGTTTCCCGCCTCACGCCGGAAAGACAGCGCAAAATCCGGATTTTTCAGGAAGACGCTTATATTTCTTTGGATTATGAAGCGCAAAGCTGCAAAATTTTCCGCAAAGAAGGCGCAAAGATCACGCAGGAAAGCGTGGACATTCAAAAGGCCGAACCGCTCAAAGAAGAATTAAAATTTTTCATCGCCGGAATTCAATCCGGCAAAAGTCCGGGCCATCCGGACGAAGCCGCGCGCGATGCCCTCAAACTCGCGCTTGAAATCATCGACCGCATTAAGAAATCAAACGAATCCTCAAAATTATCTCATGTCCATTAAAGTCTTTTTTATCGCCTGTGAAGCTTCGGGCGATGCTCACGGCGCCCATTTAATCGAACAATTGCGTTCGCTTGATCCCGCGATTGAATGCCTCGGACTTGGCGGCCTGAAAATGAAACGGGCCGGAATGCCGCTTATCACGGACATGACCAGCCTTTCCGCTCTTGGTTTTGGGGATGTGGTGCGGCAATATTTTACTTACCGGCGGATTTTTTACCGCGCCCTCGCCGAAGCCCGGCGCTTCAAGCCTGATGTGATTGTGGTGATTGACTCTCCCGCTTTTAATCTGCGCTTTGCCAAGAAAATTTATACTGAATTCCCCATTGTTTATTATATTTCGCCGCAAATATGGGCCTGGGGAGAGCAGAGAATTCATCTGATCAAACGCGTCGTTTCCAAAATGCTTTGCATTCTTCCTTTTGAAGAAGAAATTTACGAAAAAGCCGGTGTCCCCTACGAATTTGTCGGACATCCGCTTCTGGATGAAATCAATATCACTCAAAGCCGTCAGGTACTGCGGAATCAATGGAAAATCAATCAGGACAGGCTTGCCATCGGCCTTTTGCCGGGCTCGCGCGAAAAAGAAATCAAGCGCATTCTTCCTGTGATGCTGGACACTGCGGTCCTGTTAAAGGCGGAATTCCCGGAAGCCATTTTTTTTGTGACCAGCTCTCCCAATGTAAGGCGCGAGATTTACGACGGCATTCTTAAAAATTATCCGGGCCTTGAACTCCGCTTTCAAACTTATTCGCATGATTTGGTCGCCGCGTTCGATTTTGCGCTCGTCACTTCCGGGACAGCAACGCTCGAAACGACACTTCTCGGAGTGCCCTTTTTTCTCCTCTACAAAACAAGCTGGTCCACCTATTTTTTGGGCAGCCATTTGGTTCAAGTCGAACACCTGGGGCTGGCCAATCTTCTCGCCGAAAAAACTCTAGTGCCAGAATTCATTCAGCAAAAAGCAAAGCCCAAAGCCATCGCCCAAAAAGCCATCGAATTTCTTTGGAATGATGAGGCCATGAATAAAATGCGTTTTGAACTTCTGGAGATTAGAAAAAAATTAGGGGAAAAAGGGGCGAGTCGGCGTGCAGCGAGGACGATTTATGCTTTCGGCTTGTCAAAATGTTCCCAGGCAAATTCAGGATAAACCAGCGGTTCGTAATTTTTCGGCGCAGGCACGGGAAAAGTCAGAATATCATAAGCGCCGGCTAGAATTCTCCCTCCCATATAAAAGAACCCTTTACTCATGGCCGTGGCCCAGCTCGGCACTACATTGTCGACTTTGCGCACATTGTGGAGTTCATAAGACATTTCAGCCGGTGAAAGCGCAATATTCAAAAATCCGCGCTGAAGTTTTCTTAGAGGAGTTCCCACGGGTTCGATTTCGGCGGCAAAAGCTGCGGAAGAAAAAAGAAACAAGAAAATCAAAACTGTCATTCCCGAATGCTTTAATTGGGGATCTGGATTCCCGCCAAATACGTGCGGGAATGACAACATTGTCTCCCCCGAATGCTTTAGTCGGGGGTTGCTTCGCCCCTTCGGGGCTCGCAATGACAGTTCAGTTTGCATGGGCGATAATTTAGCATAAATTTTCCGCAAGGTCACTCGGAAAGGAGCTTCCGGAAATTGAAGAAGCTGTTATAGGGAATGCTTACGGCAAGTTTATTGACCAAAGCGGCAGGGATATGACCGCCGGCGTCGGAATGCTGCTGATAATAAACTTCCGTACGGCCGTCCGGAAGCGGGGTAAAACGCCAAATCCCTTTTAAGGCCGGGGTCCGGACACGCCCGTCCTGTTCGGGCAGATAATCGGGAACTGCGGAAATCACGAATTCCACGGCCCCTGTAGCTGGATCTTGGGAACGCACGCGATGGTAAACCGAATCGCGATTTTTGACAGGCCAAGGCAGATCAATGACAAAATATAAAATTTTTTCGTTGGGAGATTTTTCTTCAAGCAAGCGGGATTCGACACATTGATAAAACCATTCGGGCATGCGCTGTCCCTCTTCATAAAAGGCCAGCACTTTTTCAAGACCGGTTTCGACAATCATACTGGCTTTGTATTCAAGAATCGGCGAACCCTCCACCTTCCGCACTGACACTTCGATTCCGTTTTCATTTTTCTTCAATTCCCAGGGAAACCCGGAAGCAAAAACTGTTTTTACGCATAAAAACAAAACGAAAATAATCGCCCCTATTTTCTTCATTTTCAAATACCTCTAATCAAAGGATAACATTAAAAATAAAAAAGGACAGGTCCGGAAACCTGTCCTTTTTAAAATTCGAATCGATATCGGAAAAACTTAAACGTCGAAGTACATGTAAAATTCATGCGGATGAGGACGAAGCTTGACCGCATCAATTTCCACTTCATACTTATAAGCAATCCAAGTATCAATGACGTCCTGCGTAAAGACGCCGCCCTGAAGAAGATAGTCATGGTCTTTTTCCAAAGCTTCGAGGGCCTCTTCGAGAGAACCGGGGACGCTCTTAATCTTGGCTTTTTCTTCATCCGGAAGTTCGTAAATGTTTTTATCGATCGGCTGACCTGGATCGATTTTATTCTTGATCCCGTCCAAACCGGCCATGAGCATGGCGGAGAAAACAAGATAAGGATTGGCGCTCGGGTCCGGAGCACGGAATTCAACGCGCTTTGCGGCCGGGGCCGTCGAATACATCGGAATACGGCAGACCGCGGAGCGATTACGGGCTGAATACACGAGATTGACCGGGGCCTCATAACCAGGGACCAGACGACGGTACGAATTGGTTGTCGGGGCGCCGAAGGCAAGAATCGAATGGGCATGCTTTAAGAGTCCGCCGATATACCATTTACACATATCGCTGATCAAAGCGTAACCTTTTCCATCATAGAAAAGATTTGTTCCTTCTTTCCAAATGCTGGAATGAACGTGCATTCCGGAGCCGTTGTCCTTAAAAATCGGTTTCGGCATGAATGTCGCGGTTTTGTTGTATTTACGGGCAACATTTTTGATCACGTATTTATACATCAAAAGGTTGTCCGCCATTTTGGTAAGCGTGCCGTAACGAATATCGATTTCGCACTGACCGGCCGTGGCGACTTCGTGGTGATGGACTTCCACGGGAACGCCCGAGCGGCGGAGTGTGAGCATGATTTCGGAACGGATGTCCTGAAGGGTATCGTGAGGAGGCACCGGAAAATAACCTTCTTTATAACGCGGCTTATAACCAAGATTCGGTTTTTCATCACGCCCCGTGTTCCAATCCCCTTCCACGGAATCAATGTAGTAATATCCGAAATTTTCACCCTGATCGAAACGAATGTCATCGAAAATGAAAAATTCGGCTTCGGGGCCCCAATAACTCAAATCGCCGATTTTGGTTTTCTTCAAATGTTCTTCGGCTTTTTTAGCAATGAAACGGGGATCACGGCTATAGGGTTCTTTGGTGATCGGATCATAAATATCGCAGATCACGCTCAAGGTCGGGATCTGGCAGACTGGATCAAGCACGGCAGTGGTTGGGTCCGGAACCAAAAGCATATCGCTTTCCTGAATTTTCTGGAAACCGCGAATGGAGGATCCGTCAAAACCGATCCCTTCGACCCAAATGCTTTTTTCGAGTTTATCGTAATCGGTAAGGTCCGCAGCAGGGATGGAAAAGTGCTGCCACAATCCAGGCAGGTCATTGAATTTCAAATCCACCACCTGAATTTTGTGTTTTTGAATATACCGTTTAATTTCTTCGGGGGTAGTCGGACGCGTGGCTTCCACGAGTTCTTCTTCCCGGTCTTTTGAAGTGACTAAGGTTGACATCTGAAAATCCTCCTTTTATTTGAAAATCCTGAGGCGAAAATGGAATCCCCGGGGCCGCTCAGAGCCGGTCCCCGGGATTCCCATTTCGTCCTACGAACTTCTCAAAACTAAACGAGCGCCCGTTCTCCGCGTTCACGGGTACGAATGCGCACAACTTCGGCAACATCATAGATGAAAATTTTGCCGTCTCCTACACCGCCCGTAAAAGCGGACTCAAGCACCGTCTGAATAATTTTCTCGGCGTCTTGATTCACGACCACAATTTCTACTTTTACTTTGGGAAGGAAATCGACTTTATATTTTTCACCCCGCCACTGCTGCACAGTTCCTCTTTGCATTCCATGCCCTTCGATCTCGGTAATGGTAATGCCGGGGTATCCCGAATGTTCCAGCGCGCGGCGTACGGCATCCAATTTTTCAGGCCGGATAATGGCTTCGATTTTTTTCATTTTACCACCTCACTATATTGCTTTTTAGAGGCTGAAGCTGCTGAGTTATTCTGAGTTCCTAATTCCGAAGAAAAGGCAACTCCGCGATAGCTTTGCTTTCTTGACACGAAATCAGGATAGGCCTGATTACCGTGTTCTCCGATATCAAGACCTTCGATCTCTTCGGTCAATGATACGCGGATTCCAACCGTCATTTTAAGGACATACCAGGCAATCGAGGAAGCAATCACCACAAAAGCTCCGACAGCTGCCACTCCAGTAAGCTGAGCCGTAAGAAGCTTGACTCCGCCGCCGAAGAAAAGACCATTGCCGGTTGTGTTAGGACTGACCCAATCTTGTGCAAAAAGCCCTACTGCAATGGTCCCAAAAATACCGTTCACAAGGTGGACCGCCGTAGCACCGACCGGATCATCGACATGAACTTTGTCGAAGAAAATAACCGCGGGCACCACGATGAAACCGGCAATCAAACCGATGATTGCAGCGCTGGGAATGCTGACAAAAGCGCAAGGGGCGGTTATAGCCACCAACCCTGCCAAACAACCGTTAATGGTCATCCCAATATCCGGTTTTTTTAAGAAAATCCACGATGTAAAGGTTGAGGACAAAATGGCTGTAGCGGCCGCCATATTCGTCGTCAAACAAATATGACTTATCAAACGCGGATCTGCAGCCATCGTGCTGCCGGGGTTAAAACCGAACCAGCCGAGATAAAGAACCAGCACTCCGATCATGGCAAGTGACATGCTATGTCCCGGAATGGCGTTGATTTCGCCTTTGGGTCCGAATTTACCAAATCGAGGGCCGAGAATCATAGCCCCTGTCAAAGCGGCCCATCCACCGACTGAGTGTACGACCGTAGAACCGGCAAAATCCCAAAATCCGAGTTTTGCAAGCCATCCACCGCCCCAAATCCAGTGTCCGCCGATAGGATAAATCAATCCTACAAGGATGAACGAAAAAAGGATAAAGGAAAAATATTTGATTCTTCCGCCCACGGATCCGGAAACAATCGTTGCCGCGGTTCCGGCAAAAACGAGCTGAAAGAAAAATTTGGCGCTAAGCGGAACGCCCGTCCAAGCGATGGAACTGTAAACACCTTGATAAGCATCGCCCGTAGCCGGACTGTTGTCCGCTCCCGCTATCATAAAAAGTCCCTGCAATCCCATAAAAGGATTTCCATCGCCAAACATCAAACCCCAACCGAGATACCAAAAGGCCACGGTGGAGCAGGCAAAAACCACGAAATTCTTTGAGAGGATGTTCACACAGTTTTTGCTTTGCTGAAACCCGGCTTCCACGCAAGCGAAGCCAAGGTTCATGAAAAATACAAGCATGGCTGTGATCAACACCCACAATGTATCAACCACTACCTTAGTTTCTGGATTCATATAATCTCCCCTGTTAAATTTAACTAAATGACTTTCCTGCGGTTTCGCCTGAAAATCGTGTAATAGAAGTGCAAGGGCCATGCCAACAAGTTTAGAATGATTTTTGCTATAAATTGATATTAATTGATAAAATTTGGCTAGGTGGCTCAACAGTTTTGTTAACGCCAAAAAGCGGCCCTACGAATTTGTAGACTGGTCTTGAAAGGGCTCTTCTTTCGTCCCTTTAATGCTATAGAGTTTGATTTTATAACCCAGCATTCTTTCAGTAATACCTAAAATTTTCGCGGCTTTGCGCTGATTTCCTGCGGTTTGCTTCATGGCCCTTTCAATCATCTGCCGTTCTAAATTTTCGACCGTTTCAGGCAAAGAATGGGTGCCGGGCATTTCAAGGAGGGAATAAGGGTCCGGCGGATTAAAACTGGCAAGCACGGGATTACTTTTTGTTCCTGGAATCGGGAAAAGGTCCGGTGTCAGCGTGTCCCCCTGACAGAGAATCGTCGCACGCTCAAGGGCGTTTTCAAGCTCTCGAACATTCCCAGGCCAGGCATAGTTCATGAGATATTCCATGGCTTCGTCAGAAATATAATGCACATTTTTATGATTATCATGATTTGCTTTTTCGAGAAAATGTTTTACAAGAAGCGGGATGTCTTCCTTTCGTTCGCGAAGGGCCGGCAAAAAAATCGGCACCACATTTAACCGGTAATAAAGGTCTTCGCGGAATTTTCCTTCGCGCACGGCTTTTTCAAGATCGCGATTGGTCGCCGTAATCAAACGAATGTCCACGCGCAAAGTTTCGGTCCCGCCCACACGTTCAAATTCTTTTTCCTGCAGCACCCGCAAAAGCTTGACCTGCGTGCTCATGGGAATGTCTCCGATTTCATCCAGAAAAAGCGTTCCTTCGTGGGACATTTCAAACCGGCCCTTTTTGGTGGCCGCGGCTCCGGTAAAAGCGCCCTTTTCATATCCGAAAAGTTCGCTTTCCAAAAGAGTTTCCGGAAGCGCTGCGCAAGAAACCTTGATAAAGGGACCGTCCGAGCGGTCGCTTGAATAATGAATGGCATGGGCCACTAATTCTTTTCCCGTTCCGCTTTCCCCGCGCAGCATGACAGTGGCCCGGCTCTGGCTGACCAACTCGATGGAAGCGTAAACATCCGCCATTCTTTTGCTTTCACCGATCACATTGGTGGGATGAAATTTTTTCTTGAGTTCTCTTTTGAGAAGAATATTTTCGCTTTGCAGCAGTTCTTTTTCTTTTTCGCGCATTCGATGGCTGTGCACGGCATTGGCCACCATCGTGCTGATGACTTGTAAAAGCCGGACGTCCTCTTCAAAAGCAATGTTTTCTTTAAAAAGGCGGTCGACGCTCAAAGCCCCGATGGTTTTTTGTTCCAGCTTGATGGGCACGCAAATGAAGGCGATATTACTTCGCTTAATGTCCCCGCGGGCGCGGGTACGGTTCAAAAATAAAGGTTCCTCTCCCACGTTCGGGACCACAATGGGTTCTCCGGCGGCCACTACTTTTCCGGTAATTCCCTCGCCGACTCGGTAACGGCCTCGTTCAATTTGTTCCGGCCCCAGGCCATAGCCCACTTCAATGAATAATTCGCTGGTTTTCGGATCAAGAAGCGTCAGGGTCCCGCGCTCCATGCCCATTTTCTGATGAAGAATGGTCATGACTTTATTCATGACCTCTTCCAGCACCACGGAAGAAGTCAAAGCGTTGGAAATTTCATAAATGGCGGTGAGTTCAAGCCCGGAATGATTCGAGCTCGGAAATTTTTCACCGTTTTGACTGCTATTCTTTTTTTTCTTCATGACCCGAATCCTTTACTCCCATTAAGACAATTCCTTTTTGGTCCGCGCCTTTTACGAATTCGCCCTGATCGATAAAAAGGGTTTTCCCGGCTTCAAACGCAAAGGCCTGGGCCTTGACAGAAATCAGCGCGCGCAAAGTTCCGAGCCCCACGGCAGGAACGTCAAAACGCATGTCCTGATTGGGTTTGGCGGTTTTGACCACCGTCACTTTTCCTCCGCCAAGTTCACCGCCGCGCCGTATGGCCTGATCCGTTCCTTCAATGGCTTCGACCGCAAGGACCGCCTTTTTTTTGACCACCACGGTTTGCCCGACATCCAGGCCCCCCATGGCCTTGGCCAAGCGGAATCCAAAATCGATTTCTTCTAAAACTTCCTTTGAAGGCTTTTTCTTTCCTAAAACGCCTTCACCCGGAAAAGATTCTTTCATAAAAATGGTGGAGTCCATTAAGTCGATCCCTTGAGCGTGAAGATAATCCGCAATTCCCGCCAACAAAGAATCGTCTTTGAAATCGCGGATTTTCATAAGCACTTTGACCATTTCGAAATCCGGCCTTACATTTTCCTGAAAAAGCCTCACCTTTTCGACTTTTCCCGCCATCATGGCTTCGTGAACGCCTTCTGAGCGGAAAAATTTTGCAAGCTTGGCAAGTTCGCCGACTTTGACCCAGCAGTTTGCATCCGTCATTTTTTCAAGCGCCGGTTCGGCCTCGCCTTCAAGAAGAACGGCGGCCACACGATACCCCTGATTCCTCGCTTCTTTGACGGCAAGGACGGGAAATTTTCCGTTTCCTGCAATAATACCAATGGTTTTCATAAATGAAAACTGCGGGGGTCTAACGACAAATGCCGCGATCGGAATTTTTCAAAAACTCCACCAGGACCCGAAGGGCCGGCGAACTTCCTAATTTTTCTTCGATCTCGCTGATGGCTTTTTTGACGCCGAATTGGGATTTGAAAATAATTCGAAATGCCTTTTTAAGAAGAACTTTTTCTTCGGCCGGAATATTGGCCCGGTCCAGTCCGACGGTGTTGACGCCGTAAGTGCGGGCTGGATGACCATCGGCCATCATATAAGGAGGAACGTCCTGAACAACTTTGGAGCAGCCGCCAATAATGGCCAGCTGGCCGATGCGAACAAATTGATGAACTGCGCTCAAACCGCCAATAATGGCCCGGTCTTCCACGGTCACATGCCCAGCCAAGGTGGCGTTGTTAGCAAGGATCGTGTGATTATGAATAATGCTGTCATGCGCCACATGAGCGTAAGCCATGAGGAGATTATCGTTTCCGATGACGGTTTCGGTCCCGTCTTTGGTCCCGGGATTAATCGTCGCATATTCCCGGATTTTATTGCGGTCTCCGATTTTTAGATAACTTGTCCCGCCGTCGTACTTTTTATCTTGAGTGGGGCTTCCGATTACAGCGCCGGTAAAAATTTCGTTTTCTTCGCCCAGTGTCGTATGCCCTTCGATGGTCACCCGCGGCCCCACACGGCTGCCGTCTCCGATTTTGACGGTGCCTGTGATAATGGCGTAAGGACCGACTTCCACTCCTTCGCCCAGTTCCGCATCCGGATCAACAATGGCAGTTGGGTGAATCTTCACCGATCCACGACTGCGAATTTCACTTCCGCTTCGCATACAAGTTTATCTCCCACATAGGCACGCCCCGCACATTGGCCTGTGCGCGCCCGTTTTTTAACCACTTCTACTTCCATCCGGAGTTCATCGCCCGGAACAACCGGCTGCCGGAATTTGGCACAATCCAGACTCATGAAATAAGCAATCTTCCCCTGATTTTCAGGCTGGCTCAGCATGATGACACCGCCCACCTGGGCCATGGCTTCAATAATCAGAACGCCCGGCATGACCGGATGTCCGGGAAAATGTCCCTGAAAAAAATAATCATTCATGCTGACTTGTTTGTAACCGACGGCCCGCACACCCGGTTCAAATTTTTCGATACGGTCGATAAAAAGAAACGGGTATCGATGCGGAATGATTTTTTGAATGTCCTGCACACTCAGAACAGAGGGAAAGTGCGACGGTTCCTGTTTTTTTATCATGGAGAGTTTCCTCACGAGTTCGAGATTGAGCGCATGACCGCTACGGGTTGCGATGACATGGCCCCGAATAAATCCGCCGGTCAAAAAAAGGTCGCCGAGCAAATCCATAATTTTGTGGCGGCAGGCCTCATTTTCAAAGCGGAGGGTGTTTTCAATCGGCATATTTCTTTCAAAAACAAGCGTGTTTTCGGTATTGGCCCCCTTTCCAAATCCCTGGGCCAAAAGATATTCGGCTTCCTGTTTAAGGCAAAAAGTACGCGCCGGAGCGAGCTCTCTTTCGAAAATTTCGGGAAGAATCATCAGTGAAAGGTATTGATCTTTGAGGTCTTCATGCCGGTAGCTGAGCGTGTAAGACACCGATAAAGTAGGCGCCGGGAGAACAATGAGAGACTGATCGCCATGATCGACATAAATCGGCTCTGTGACTTCAATCCAGCAGCGTTCGGCTTCCTGCTCGACCAGCCCGGCCCCCATGAAAGCCTCGGTAAATTCCCGCGCGCTTCCATCCATACCGGGAATTTCTTCCCCTTCAACTTCCACAAAGGCATTGTCAATTCCAAGACCGTGAAAAGAAGCCATTAAATGTTCAACGGTGCGGATAACACCTGTGCCCACTGCAAGCGCGGTTTGGCGGGTGCCGTCACTGACCACATACTCAATGGTGGCTTTGATTTTAATTTCAGGATTCAAATCAGGCCGGGAAAAAACAATGCCGGTATCAACAGGCGCCGGCAGAACACGGAAATTGACCCATTGTCCGCTATGAAGCCCCCGTCCTTGAAAATGAATCGTTTTCTTTAAGGTCTTTTGTTTCATTATTTCTTATTTTTAGCGTAATTCTGATTGAGCTCTTTTAAAACATCCTGAGTCACATCAAGATTGGGACTGCGGAAAAGAAGAGCGCGCTCATTCAGAATCATGTCATAACCTTTTCTCTCGCCGTAACGCTGGACCAAATCATCAATGTCCTTGAAAATTTCGCGGACAATCACGTTGCGTTTTTGGGCCAGTTCAGCTTTGGCGTCACGATCAAAATTCTGAAGCTCGCCTACTTTGCCATCGAGTTGTTCCTGCTTTTTAGGCTTGGCTTTGTCTGCGAGAAGGGCCAGCTCATCTTTGAGTTTACGGATGTCATGGACCACGGCATCACGTTCCTGCTCTTTTTTCTTGCCGACTTCCTGAAGAATTTTGTCCTGATCTTTTGTCTTTTGATATTCATCGAAAACTTTGGCAACGTCCACAAAAACCACTTTTTCGCCGGCGGCATGACCGTGACGGGGAGCGGCGAGGACAGTGCTTAAAAAAAATGTGAAGAGTAAAACGGTAAAACCAAAACGATGTGAATCTTTCATAAAAATCCTCCTGGGCTGTGGGTTTTAAAATCCTCTGCTTAAACTGAACTCAAAACGTCCATTGCGATTTTCCGTATCGCGATTGGCAATGGGAAGACCATAATAGAAAGCCACGGGACCAATCGGTGTCTTGATTTTGATACCCGGGCCGACACTGATGGCGAAATCGCTGAAGCTGACTTTGTACGAATCCGGATTGACATGCCCGGCGTCAACAAAGACCGCTGCGCGAAAAGCATCCAAACGGGGAATAGGAAATGTGTATTCCAAATTGGTAATGGCCATGGTCTGACCGCCGACGGCATCTCCGGCTTCTTTGGGGCCCACGCGCCGGACATCGTAACCGCGGACGGTCCCTAAACCGCCGGCATAAAACCGGTCAAAAATAGGAACTTCCGTAGAATCGCCAAATTCCTGCGCCGAGGCCAAGCGGACTTTAAATTCAAAAGTATGTTTTTTGCGAACGGTGAGGTATTTAGAATAGCTGGTCTGCAAAACATAAAAATCCTGAGTGCCGCCCAAAAAGCTTCCGACTAAATCTCCATTAATCGAGGCCAGTGTTCCTTTGGTGGGATTGAACACATTATCGCGCGAGTCATACGAAGTAAAAAGTTTGACGCGGGAAAGCCAATTGGTCCCGGAAAAATTCCGCACCGCCGTCGGGGCATCATCCGAAATGTCCGTAAGCTCCACGCGCTCAAGCGTATATCCCGTTCCCACGCGGAACACGTCCCGGAAAAGCTTGGAAATAGTCAGGGCACCGCCGAGGCGCTCTTCATCAAAATCAACGTTTCGATTATTGCGCCGGCTGTCATAAAGATCTGTCCCCAGCGAAACCGGTTTATTGAAAAGATAAGGCTCAACAAAACTTAGGACAAAATCCCGGTTGATGGACCCGAATTGAGCACGTAAAGAAAGGGACTGGCCGCCGCCGGTAAACCGGGGCCAATTGAACAAATCAAAATTGCGCTGGGCAATTTCACCGAAGGCAATAAAACTTTCCACGGAACTGACACCGCCGCCGAAGGAAAGTTCCCCGGTCCGCTTTTCTTTGACCCGGAAAATCAGATCTTTGCGGTTTTGGGCATGCGTCGAAGGTTCGGTATCGTAAGTGATTTCATCAAAAAAACTGAGATTTTCAAGACGCTGTTTGGATTTCTGGATTTTTTCGCCGTCAAATCTTTCACCTGGGCGAATGCGCAATTCGCGCCGTATGACCATGTCTTTGGTTTTGGTATTGCCGCGAATAATGACCTTCTCAACAAAATAAAGGTCCCCTTCCTGAATTTCATAATGAACATCCACTTTTCCGGAATCACGGTTCAGCTTGACGTCCGGAATAATCCGGGCATCCATATAGCCCTTGCCATAATAATAATCGCGGATTTTTTCAATGTCCTTGGCCAGATAATATTGCGAATAAGTCTGGCCCGGAAGCATTTCGAGTTCCTGCCAGATTTCTGATTCCGGGAAAAGTTTATTTCCTGCAATTTTGATGGCGCCGGTCACATAATGTTTGCCTTCATCAACGGTCACAGTAATGAAAATTTTCTTGCTGGCCTGGTCGTATTCAAATCCCGGGCTGACCTTCACGTCCAAATACCCTTCTTGCTGGTAAAAAAGCTGGATTTTTTCGAGGTCCTTCTGGAAATTGTCTTCTTTAAAAACGCCGGAGTTGTACCATTTTTGGGGTTTGGTTTTCATGAGCCTTCTGATTTTTTTGACTTTGAAAGCATTGACTCCCACAAACTCCATTTTCTTGATTTTATATTTTTCCCCTTCCACGATATGAATGATGACGGTAGCTTCGCGCGTGTCTTTGTCCACCTTCACCTCAGAATCAATGCTGATGAAACGAAAACCTTTCCCCGCATAAAGTTTCCGAATGGCTTCGACCCCGGCCTTCACCACTTTGCGGTCAAGGATTTGCCCTTCGAGGACTTTGAGTTCCTTGCGCAATTTGTCTTCTTTAAAGGCCACTGCGCCTTCGATCACAATTTCTTTGATGACCGGTTTTTCATCCACAAAAATAATTAACTGATACCCGCCCTCTTGGGCTTCTAATTCCATGCGAATGTCCTGAAAATAACCGGTGGCATAAAGGCGCTTCACGTCTTCATTGATGACGTCTTGAATAAGGTCTTCGCCTTTTTGCGATTTGATTTTTCCAAGAATCGTGGCCGTGCTGACAATTTGATTGCCCCGCACCTCCACGTTGACGATTTTATTGGGGCGGGTCTCACCTGCCGGTGCCGCGCTTTTGCTTTCGGCAAAACTTAACGGGCTTGCGATAAGAATTCCAAGGAGGAAGAAGAAAATAATTTTTACGGACTTCATTGACTTTCTCCCTCGGGCCGGTGGAATTCCGGATTATCAAAACGTGTCCATTCCTTTAAAAACACGAGATCAATCGTCCCTGTCGGACCATTGCGCTGTTTAGAAATGATGGCTTCCGCTTTATTATGGTTTTCCGGAGTGGGATTGTAATATTCTTCGCGGAATAAAAACACCACGACGTCGGCATCCTGCTCGATTGCGCCGGATTCGCGCAAATCGGAAAGCTGCGGACGGTTTCCTGTGCGGCTTTCCACCGCGCGGGAAAGCTGGCTTACCGCAATCACGGGAACGCGCAGTTCGCGCGCCAGGGCTTTAAGAGAACGTGAAATTTCAGAAATTTCCTGCTGGCGGCTTTCGGCTTTGCCAATGCCTTGCATGAGCTGAAGATAGTCCACCACCACAAGTTCAATTTGATGCTGCATTTTGAGACGGCGCGCTTTAGCGCGAATCTCAAGAACCGTTTGCCCCGGAGTATCATCAATGTAAATCGGCGCCTCCGATAATTTTCCGGCAGCACTGGTCAATTTCGGCCAGTCTTGATGCGAGAGATAACCGGTTCTGACTTTTTGCGCATCCACGCGCGCATGAGAACACAGCATTCTTTGAACGAGCTGCTCTTTGCTCATCTCAAGCGAGAAGAAAGCGATCGGTTTTTTTAAAATAACCCCGATATGCTCGCAAAGGCAGGAAACGAAAGCTGATTTCCCCATGGAAGGCCGGCCGGCCACAATAATAAGGTCCGAAGGCTGAAGTCCCGCCGTCTTGATGTCAAATTCGTGAAAACCCGAAGCCAGCCCGGTCACATGCTCTTTGCGCTGATAAAGACTGTCGATGGTTTCCATGCTGTCATGAATAATGTCGCGCAGGGCCGTGAATTTTCCTTCGATTTGATACTGGCTCAAATCAAAAATCATTTGTTCGGCGCGGTCGAGAAGATGCGTGACTTCGTCGGTGGGATCAAAACTTTGCTGTACAATCTGGGTGGCGGTTTGAATCAAACCCCGCAGCACGGCCTTTTCTTTGACGATTTTCGCATAATGCTCCATATGCGCAGCGGTCGGAACAAGCGCGGTCAATTGGGTCAAATAACTGACGCCGCCGACTTCTTGAAGCTGATTGGTTTTACGAAGGGCTTCGGAAACCGTCACCACATCGACGGGTTTATTTTGATCAAACAGCGACTGCATGACGGCAAAAATCTTACGGTGATTTTCATCGTAGAAAAAAGCGGGGCGGAGAATTTCAATTCCTTTGGCCAGGGCTTCTTCTTCGAAAAGCATGGCGCCGAGAACGCTTGTTTCCGCTTCCCGGCTTTGGGGAGGAATTTTTTCCAACAGATTCAGGGTTGATTCTGACTGGGCCACGGGATTAT
Organism: Candidatus Omnitrophota bacterium; assembly: GCA_016196555.1. Taxonomy (GTDB): domain Bacteria; phylum Omnitrophota; class Omnitrophia; order Omnitrophales; family Aquincolibacteriaceae; genus JACPXK01. Next base: position 20,445 of record JACPXL010000055.1, read on the forward strand.
CCAAAAATAAGGCTGGGGTTAGGCCTTGCGAATCACTTCCACCGACGCTTGTACTTTGACCTGGGAGAAAATTTCCAGGGCAAAAGTATGGGACCCGAGCGAACGGATGGGCTCATCTAAATGAATTTGTTTTTTATCGAATTGAAAGCCTTGCTTTGCAAGCGCCTCAGAAATGTCTTCGGCAGTGACGGAACCAAACAATTTGTCGCCTTCACCGGCTTTGGCTTCCACGCTCAGCTTAAGCTTTTTAATTTTTGCGGCTGTCTGCTCTGCCGCGGTCTTTTCTTTTTCGCGCCGGAGGGAAGCGCGTTTTTTCTGTTCCTCGACAAATTTTTCATTTTGTTCTGTGGATTGAAGGGCGAGTCCGCGGGCGATGAGAAAATTGCGCCCGAATCCATCGCGAACTCGGACCACTTCACCTTTGCGGCCGACCTTTTCAACATCCTTTAAAAGAATCATTTCCATTTTAAAAGCTCCTCGATTTAAAAATTCTAGTCTGCCTGGAACGGGAGAAGACCGGCGTATCGGGCCCTTTTAATGGCACGTGCCAGCATTCGCTGCTGCTTGGCCGTAAATCCCGTGATCCGGCGGGGAATAATTTTTCCTTTTTCAGTCAGAAAACGCAGTAATTTTTCCGTGTCTTTGTAATCAATTTCATTGCTTCGCTCGGTGAAAACCGTATAAAAGCGATTAATCTTTTTGCGGAAAGGACGGCCGCCGCGTTCTTCAAAACCGCCGCCGGGCCTTCCTCCGCCCATCGGTCTGCCTCCGGGACGAAATGGTCTTCGTTCTCCCGGTTTCGAGGGGGACTTAGTTCTTGCTGATGAAGGTCTTTGAGTAATCATGCCGTATTTCTCCGTTTCTTATAGAAGGTATTAGAATTAAAAAGGAATTTCCTCGTCGGGCTTGAGCTCTGAATCGGAAACCGAAATCGAACCCTTTTTGGAAGAAGCTTTGGCTTCTCCTTCAAAAATACTGTCATCGGTTTCCATGGCCGGCTCCGCATTTTCCGACTGACGGCCGCCGGGACGTCCGAGGAATTGAACGCTTTGGGCAATGACTTCCGTGGTGGATCTCTTGGTCCCGTCCTGCGCGTCCCAGCTGCGGCTTTGCAGGCGTCCTTCCACAAAAACCGGGCTTCCCTTTTTCAAATATTCATTACAATTTTCTGCCATGCGCCCCCACACCACCACGCGGATAAAGCTGACCTCTTCTTTTTTTTCACCGCTTTGGGAATTGTAAGAACGATTGACGGCAATAGTAAAATTTGTGACGGCTTGTCCGGAAGGAATATAGCGAAGTTCGGGGTCGCGCGTTAAATTTCCAATCAAAAGGACTTTATTAAGACTAGCGGCCATGAAAACTCCGTTCATGAGACGTCGGAGCAGGATGAGAAGCAACCGGAGCTGCGGCCGGCGCAGTTTTTAGCGGAGGTAATTTTGAAGGACGAATGTTTTTTACGGTAATCATGTATTTCATCAAGGATTCTTGCAGGTCAAGGGCTTTGCGGAATTCTCCAGCTTGCGAAGTTTCCATTTGAAAATCTAAAAATACAAGGTAACCTTCCCGAAATTTGCGGATGGTGTAACCCAAAGGTTTTTTGCCAAATTCTGATTTATTGGCAATTGTCCCTTTGAACTTTTTAATCAAATCCTCCAATTGCTGGACCTGAGTTTTTTGGAGGTCCGTCGATTGGTCCGGCGGAAAAATAAATGTTCCTTCGTATGATTTCATTCCTGATTCTCCTTAGATTTCTGATAACTCTTTCCGGGAAGGAAAAAGACCTGTCTACAATTTTGAAAGGTTGCTCAATCTATCATAAAAGCCCAGGGCTGTCAAAGGCTCAAAATGCCATGGCCAAATAGGCTTAACCCTCTATGAACACGGAGTTTACGGCATTCATGGCAGCTTGCGAAGATTGCCCCGCCCATATTTTGCAAGCGCTTAGGCATTCTTGAAAGATTTTCTTAAGCAGCTTCTGCTGCGAAGTTTTAAAACGCTCAAGAACAAACTCTTCATAACTGAGCATAGGATTCAAAGGGCCGATGCCGATGCGAAGCCGCGCATAACCTTCGGTCTGAAGAGCGGCTTGAACTGACTTAAGGCCGTTATGCCCTCCATCACTGCCGCTTGCCCGAAAACGAATTCGGCCCAAAGGAAGCGCCAAATCGTCCACGATCACGAGCAAATCTTTTTTGGGATCAACTTCGAAATGTTGGACAAGAGCTTTGACGGCATCTCCTGACTGATTCATCCACGTTTCGGGATAAGCCAGGACCACGGGCTGATCTTCCCATTCCAAAGAAACAATACTGGCTAAAAGCGATTTTTTCTTGGTAAAAGAAATACCCTGATGGGAAGCGGCGTATTCGATAAGCCAGCGGCCAGCGTTGTGCCGGGTACCGGCATATTTCGCGCCTGGATTTCCCAGCCCGACGATTAATTTCATCGCTTGGTTTATTTAGCTTTCTTTTCCGCTTTGGGGGCTTCGGCTTGAGCAGCTTTCGGAGCGGCTTCTTCACCTTCCGCCGCTTCTTCCTTCTTGCCCTTTTCGATGACTTCAGGCTGAGTGGGCTGTTCTTCGGTCGGAGCTGCTTCTTCTTTTGCCGGCGGATGAAGGGTAGCGACCACTTCTTCCGGTCCGAGCTTGGGAGTAACTCCTTTGGGAATATTCAAATCTTTCACATAAATCGCGTCGCCGATTTTCATATTCTTAACATCCACTTCAATTTTTTCTGGAATTTCCGTGGGAAGACACTCCACATCGATTTCGTGCTGGACCAAATCGAAGACGCCTCCCTCTTTGACTCCCGCGGCTTCTTCCATATGAAGGACGGTGACCGGAACTTTGACTTCAATGCGTTCGGTCAGTGAAATGATCGTGAAATCCACATGCGCAATGTCGTCGCTAACAGGATTATGCTGAATTTCCCGTACACGGCAGGTTGACTCTTTGAGCTTAGCGCCTTCCACCTTGAGATTGATCACCACGTTTTCCCCAGCCTTGGTATGAAGCACCTGCTGAAGCATCCGCAAATTGACTTCAAGCGACATAGGTTTTATCCCATGGCCGTATAAAATAGCCGGGACTCCGCCCTGACGCCGTAAGCCGCGCGCAGCACGCGTGCCGGCGGCCTCTCTTTTTTTAACTGCTAAATCCATGATGTCCATTTTAAATCTCCTTTAGAAAATTAATTTGTCATCCCCGAATGTTTTAATCGGGGATGGCCACTTTTTTATGCCTCAACCCCGACCTGGGAAAAAAGCGAACTGACCGATTCATCACGATGAATTCTGAAAATAGCTTCTGCTAGAAGCGCGGCAACGGAAAGCTGGGTAATTTTATCGATTTTTTTCTCGGACGCAAGAGGAATCGTATTGGTTACAATGAGCTCCTTAATCGCCGAGCGTTCAATACGTTCTACGGCCTCTCCTGCCAAAATAGGGTGGACAATGGCCGCGTAAATCTCCAAAGCACCGGCTTCTTTGATGGCTTTCACGGCTTCCACCAAAGATCCACCCGTGGAAATAAGATCATCGACAATGACCACATTTTTTCCTTCCACTTCACCGATAATATTCATCACCTGGGTTTGGGTCGCGTTCTCGCGGCGTTTATCCACAATCGCCAGTGAAGCATTCAAAAGCTTGGCATAGGCCCGGGCCATGCGGGTGCCGCCGATATCCGGCGAAACTACCACAATATTTTTTAAATTCTTTTTACGCAGATAATCGCCGACCACATTGATGGAATAAAGATGGTCCACCGGGATATCGAAAAATCCCTGAATTTGTCCGGCATGAAGATCCATGGTCAGCACACGATCGGCGCCCGCTTTGGTCAGAAGATTGGCCACCAATTTAGCGGTAATCGGAACGCGCGGTTTATCTTTACGGTCCTGACGCGCATACCCAAAAAAGGGCAGCACAGCCGTGACCCGTCTTGCCGAAGCGCGTTTGGCCGCATCGATCAAAATTAAAAGCTCCATCAAATGATCATTGGGCGGCGTGGAAGTGGATTGAATCACAAAAACGTCCTTCCCGCGGATATTGTCGCAAATCTGGACTTGGATTTCCCCTTCCGGAAAACGGCCGCAAATCACATTGGCCGGTGCAATGCTTAAAAGAGATGCAATTTCAGAGAGAAGTTCCTGATTCGAATTGCCGCCGAGAACGACCAGCAATTTATCACTATGATGTTTTCCGTTTTGAGTTCTTATCCCGAACATAAATGTCCTTTATCTATTTTGTCTTTTTCTTTTTAAGGTTGCGTGCCGGCACACCGACAAACACTTCGCCTTTTTTGATTTTGCTTCCGCCTGTGATGACTGCCCCGGCCCCTGTGCGCGCTCCGTCTCCAACCACGACCGGCGCGACAAAAACTGTATCTGAGCCGATGAGAACTCCTTTACCCACTTTTGTTTTATGTTTCGTTTTCCCGTCAAAATTGGCGGTGATGGTGCCCGCCCCAATATTGGTCCCGTCCCCGATTTCGGCATCACCTAAATAAGTCAGATGTTTGGCCAAAACTTTTTTGCCGAGGCGGGAACGATTCAGTTCCACAAAACTTCCCACGATAGTGCCGGAACCAATCACGGTTCCTTTTCGGATCTTGGCAAAAGGACCGATTTCACATCCTTCGCCGATTTTGACCTGCGATTCAATATAAGTCCAAGGATAAATCACGGTGTCGCGCCCAATGCTGACGCCGGGAGCGACAAAAGTTTGTTCAGGCGCCGTAAAGGTTACGCCGCTGGCCTGATGTTTCCGTATTTCGCGATGATTCATAATCGCTGTAACTTCTCCTAAATCTTCCCGGGAATTAATCCCGTGGCCTTCATCCGGCAGAGCCAACGGAAAGGCCTCAAGCCTGCATTTCGCACCGGCCAAAACTTCAAGGGTGTCCGTCAAATAAAATTCGTTTTTACGATTTGCCGGTTTAATTCGCCGCAGGGATTTAAAAAGCCGGTCCGATTTAAAAATATAAATTCCAGAATTAACTTCTTGGATCCGGTGCTCAACCTCGGAACATTCCAATTCTTCGCGAATGGCGTAAAACCGGCCGCCCGCTCTCAAAATCCTTCCGTATCCGGCAGGATTCAGCTGAGGCGAAGAAAGTACGCTCACTTCCGCACCGGATGACTGATGATTTTGAAGAAAAACCTTCAGGGTTTCCTCTTTCAAAACCGGCATGTCCCCCGGCCAAATCAAAATATTGCCGTAATAACCGCGGAAAGCTTTTTGGGCGCACATCACCGCATGGCCGGTCCCTTTTTGCTCATGCTGATAAACAATTTCCGTGCGCAGAGTCCCGCTTCTTTTTTTTAAGAAAGAACGAACTTGATCGCCGCCGTGGCCGATCACGACTTTGACTCGATTGATTCCGAGCCGGCCCAAAATCTCCAGCACATAATCTAAAATCGGACGGCCGAAAATTTCATGTAAAACTTTGGGACGGGATGAGCGCATTCTTTTCCCCATCCCTGCCGCCAAGACAATTGCTTGCATGGCCAGCTTTATCCTTTGATTCCCGTCAGCTTGATCCCTTCCACAAAAAATCGCTGATTGAACGCGAAAATCAAAAGAATCGGGAAAATCATCATGATGGATGCTGCCATCAATAACGTGTAATCGGTCCCGTAAACCGAACGAAAATAGGCCAAACCAATCGGGAGTGTAAATTTTTCAGCACTGTTCAATACAATCAAAGGCCACATGAAGCTCATCCAATTCCCCATAAACGTAAACGTGGTAAGCGTCGCCAGCGCCGGCTTCGAAAGCGGCAGAATAATGCGCCAGAAAATTCCGACGTAGGAACAGCCGTCGATTTTCGCGGCGTCTTCAAGTTCTTTGGGAAGCGTCAGAAAAAATTGACGCATCATAAAAGTCCCGTAAGCCGTAAACGCGGCCGGAAAAATCACGGCCTTGTAACTATCAATCCATCCCAAATAACGGAGCAGGATAAAAACCGGGATCATGGTCACAGCACCCGGCACCATCATGGTGGCCAGGTAAGCAAAAAATAATCTGTCCCGCCCGGGAAATTGCAAACGGGCAAAAGCATAGGCCGACATGGCGCTTGTTCCCACTTGGGCCAAAGTCGCGCAGGCCGCCACAAAAAATGAATTAAAATAAAATTGGGCGAATGGGACAACTTCCCACACGCGCGTATAATTGCGCCACTCAAAAGCGGTCGGAATCCATTCTTCCCACCAGCCTTTGCCGAAGGAAGAAAAAGCCGTCAGCGTTCCCGGCGCTTTGAGCGAAGTCGTCAGCATCCACAGAAAAGGGGCAATCATGGTCACGGCCCCGACCGCGAGCAAGATATAAGACCCGATTTTTTTTAAAATCTCGTTGCGGCGCTGCCGCCGTTTGGTTTCTTCCAGCGTCAGTCCTTTAATCAAGGCCTTCGCTTGTTCCTGGACCTGATTTTTAAACTCTTTTGCGGATGACTGCGTCATAGTATTTAAATTCATCAATCTCAGTGGGTTTTAAGGTTTAATAGTAGTGGATGGTTTTTCCGAAAAAACGCCATTGAAAAACAGTGATGGCAAAAACAATGAGAAAAAGCACCCACGCAATGGCCGCGGCATAACCCATGTTGTGCCACTCAAAAGCATGCTTATAAAGATAATAAATAATCGTGGTGGTGGAACCGTTAGGCCCGCCGCCCGTCATCACATAAGCCGGGTCAAAACCGGCCTGAAAGCCGCCGATTAAACTCATGATGGCAATAAAAAAAGTCGTGGGAGAAATTTGCGGCCAAGTCACGGCCCAGAATTTTTGCCAGGCATTAGCGCCGTCCACTTCCGCGGCGTCATAAAGGTCCCTCGGAACACCTTGAAGCGCCGCCAAATAAAGAATCATATTGTAGCCGCCGACGGTCCCCCAAACATTCATGATAATGAGGGCCGGTTTTGCCCAGGTTTCATCATGCAGCCAATTGGGTCCCAGGATTTGAAGCCCCAAAATTTGTCCGAATTTGGTGATCATGGCGTTTAAAACACCGAATTCCGGATTGTAAATGAGAATCCACAGCATATAAATGGCGACGCCGGAACAAATGGTCGGCAAAAAATAAACCGTGCGGAAAAAAACAATGCCTTTTAATTTTTGATTGAGCGCGAGCGCCAAAATCAAAGAACCGGCCATGCTGAGCGGAATGGCCAGCATAAGATAAACCGTGTTTCCACAATATTTCCAAAAAAGCGGGTCGGCCAGGAGTTTTGTGAAATTGGAGAACCCGACAAAAACCGGCGGAGAAAACAAATCCCAGCTCACAAAGCTCAGGCCGAGCGAGACCAAAATCGGAATGGACGTGAAAAGGAAAAATCCGGCCAGATTGGGAAGAAGGAACCCGTAAGCGGCGACCGCTTCTTTCGTGGAGCTTTTTAAAGGCCTCATGCCGATTTTATCCACTCATCATTTCGGACCAGAATCGGCGCCTGCTTGCCCTCCACCACTTCGCGGGTAATCAAACATTTGCTGACATTTTTTTCGGAGGGTACGTCGTACATCACATCCAGCATCATCGTCTCAAGAATAGTACGGAGTGCACGAGCCCCGGTGCCTTTACGCATGGCTCGGCTGGCAATTTCTTGAAGGGAATCCGGCGTAAATTCCAAATCCACGCCTTCCATTTTGAAAAATTTCTGATATTGGCGGACGAGCGCGTTTTGCGGCTCCGTCAAGACACGGACCAAATCGGCCTGGCTCAAACCATGCAGCGTGGACACGACGGCAAAACGGCCGATGAATTCGGGAATAAATCCGAATTTGAGCAGGTCTTCGGTTTCAACCATTTCAAGGGTCTGACCCAGCGTGCGCTCTTCTCTTGTGCCGCCGAAAACGCCGGCACCAAATCCCATCGACTTGTTGGAAATACGCCGATCAATAATTTTTTCCACGCCGGCAAAAGTACCGCCGCAGATAAAAAGAATGTTTTTGGTATTCACAGGAATATATTCCTGCTGCGGATGTTTACGCCCTCCTTGCGGCGGGACATTGGCCATGGTGCCTTCAAGAATTTTCAAAAGCGCCTGCTGCACACCTTCTCCCGAAACGTCGCGAGTAATCGAAACATTGTCGGAAGTTTTTGCAATCTTATCAATTTCATCGATATAAATAATTCCGAGCTCAGCTTTTTTAACATCGAAATTGGCCACTTGAAGGAGGCGGAGCAGAACATTTTCCACGTCTTCACCGACATAACCGGCTTCGGTCAGAGCCGTAGCATCGGCAATCGCAAGCGGGACATCCAGAAGTTTGGCCAGCGTGCGGGCAAATAAAGTTTTTCCGGAACCGGTGGGGCCGATTAAAAGAATATTACTTTTTTCAAGCTCAACATCTTCGTTTTTATAACGGTCTTTGACGCGCTTGAAATGATTATGAACGCCGACAGAAATTTGTTTTTTCGCGCGGTCCTGGCCGATGACGTATTGATCCAGCTTGGCTTTGATCTCGCGCGGTTTAGGAACAACGAGGCCTTCGGAAACATCATGCTCTTTGACGAGTGCGGCGTGGGACTTGTCCAAAATATCGCCGCAAATCCGTACACAAATATCGCAGATATAAACACCCGGTCCTTCGAAAATCTTTTTTACTTCCCGGCGTTTATCGCGTCCGCAAAATGAACATCGTTCTGCAATCAT
>JACPXL010000063.1 GCA_016196555.1 Candidatus Omnitrophota bacterium
CATGACTCCTTCCGAACTTCAATCCTTTCGTTTGAAGCGCGGAATTTCACTGATGGCCTTGGCCGCATCCGCGGGATTCCCCGAAAGTTATCTGGAAAAAGTCGAAGACGGAAAAATCAAGATCTCGGAAGAGGAACTTCAGAGAATCACAAAAGCCCTCTTGCGTCTTGCGGCTGCCGATAGCGACGATGAAGATGAAGAGGCTTGATTCTTCCCCCAAAGCAGATTAGGATAGACCCACTTTATGAGGCTACTGGTTTACCTTTTTCTCATCGGTGTTCTTCTGTATTTTTTCTCGATTTGGGGGCGGCAGCAGGGGCTTAAATCCGAAAAAGATCCGGCTTCCCGGCCCCGCCGCTTATTTAAAGCAAAAGGTTCGTCCGGGGAAGTTTGGACTCAGGTCTATGAAACAGCGGATCCTGAAGAAGCCAAACTGCTTCAAGCCAGGCTTCAGGAAGAAGAAGTTGATTGTATTTTGTATGAACAGGGCAAGAAAGACATTCACGGTAATTCTTTAAAAGGGGTGGGGGTTGCGGTTCCCAAACCCGCGGCTTCCCACGCCCAAAGAATTATCAGCCGTATGCCGGCTTAACCTGAGAGCGGTTGAATGCCGATTCAAAAACAACTTTCTGTTTTTATGCCAAATCGTCCGGGCGTCCTTGCCCGGGCCTGTGCCATTCTCTCCGAAGCGGGAATCAATATTATGGCCATGGCGGTTCACGATACCGTCGATAATGCTGTGGTCCGTTTTTTAGTCGATCATCCTACGAAGGCGCTCCTTCTTCTCGAACAGGAAGAGCTTTATGTTCTAGAACAAGAAGTCGTGGTGGTTGAGATCGACAATGAGCCCGGCGAGCTGACGCGAATCTGCCAAGCCTTGGCTGAAGCCGATATTAATATCGCCTATGCTTACTGCACTGCCATTCTCAAACAAGAAAGCGGTTGTCTGGTCCTGAAAACCGACCAGCCGGAGCGGGCCCTCGAAATTCTGACCCGATGAAAATTCTTTCCTGGAACGTCAACGGCATCCGGGCCGTTCAAAAAAAAGGATTTCTGAACTGGCTCGATCAAGAATCGCCCGACATTCTCTGCGTCCAAGAAACCAAAGCCCATCCTGACCAGCTTGACGCCACTCTCCTTAATCCGCGCGGTTATCATGTTTCATGGAACGCCGCCGAGCGCAAAGGTTACAGCGGCGTCGCGACGTTCAGCAAGCTCAAACCCCTTACGGTAAAAACCGGATTCGGTATTGCGAAATTTGATACCGAAGGCCGTGTGATCGTGACCGAGTTTCCCGAATTTGTTCTTTTGAATATTTATTTTCCCAACGGCAAAAAAAATGATGAACGGCTTCAATATAAACTGGATTTTTATGAAGAGACTTTGCGCTACGTCGCAAAATTAAAATCTCAAGGCAAACAGGCAATTATTTCCGGCGATTACAATACGGCCCACAAACCCATTGATCTTGCCCGTCCCGAGGCGAATGAAACCGTTTCAGGTTTTTTGCCTCAAGAACGCGCCTGGATTGACCGGTGGGTCGAGAATGGTCAAATCGATATTTTCCGTGAATTTTGTCCGCTCACCGATCAATACACCTGGTGGGACATGAAAACCGGCGCGCGCCAGCGAAACGTAGGCTGGAGAATCGATTATCATTTTATTACGCGGGATTTGCGTCCCAAAGTGCGCGATGCCAAAATCCTTCCCGAAGTCATGGGTTCCGATCATTGCCCGGTCAGCGTTCAGTTAAAGTTCGATTAATCCGGAGGCGTTATGGGACAAATTCAAAAACAGTTAGCTTTTAATGCCCCGCTTGAAAAGGTGTGGAAAATCTGGACCGATGTCGAGAAAACACCGGAGTGGGTGGAAGGGGTTCAAGAAAGCCGGCTTATCAGCGCCACCCGTGAAGGAAAAGGTCTGAGCTGGAATGAAAAATGCCAGTTCGGAAAAAATGTCATTCAAATGGACCATGAAGTGACGGAATGGGAACCTTTGAAGCGCACCGTGATCCGCACC
>JACPXL010000057.1 GCA_016196555.1 Candidatus Omnitrophota bacterium
GATCAATTAATTGCTTCCATGGAGCTCATTGAGCGCGAAGGAACGGGAGTTATCCTCTATATGCGCCAAGAAGGCCGCGGGATTGGACTTGCCAATAAACTGAAAGCTTATGCCCTTCAAGATCAGGGATTGGATACGGTTGAAGCCAATGCAGAACTTGGATTTAAACCGGATTTGCGTGAATACGGTATCGGCGCTCAGATCTTGAAAGATTTGGGGCTTGCCCAGTTGCGTCTCATCAGCAACAATCCGCGGAAAATTGTCGGCCTCGAAGGCCACGGCCTCCATGTGGTCGAACGGATTTCTCTTTCCACTCCTCAGCATTCTCACAATGCAAAATACCTGAAGGCCAAGAAAGAAAAACTAGGCCATATCTTCAACCTCTAGGATTGTTATGACCATTCGACGAGGACGCCTTCTAGCGAACGGCAAGCGCTTTGGAATTGTTGTTGCCCGCTTCAATCAATTTATCACCCAAAGACTTTTGGACAGCACGCTGGAAACATTAATCCATGCAGGCGTTAACAAAAAGAATATCGAAGTCGTGTGGGTTCCAGGTGCTCTTGAAGTCCCTTTTTTCTGCCGCAAACTTTCCCAAGACAAAAAATTCGATGCTGTAATCGCTCTTGCCTGTGTGTTGCGCGGAGACACGCATCATTTTGAATGCGTGGCGAGTGAAGTGACCCGCGGAGTTTCTCAGGCCGCGCTGGAAAAGGGAGTTCCCATCGCAACAGGAATTATCACCGCGGACAATCTGGAACAGGCCATTGACCGGGCCGGCCTCAAATCCGGAAATAAAGGCGAGCAAGCGGCTTTGGCTGCAATCGAAATCGCTGATCTTGACCGGCAATTATCCAAGCCTGGGCGGAAACGTCATGCGTAAAAGGACTCAGGCGCGCGAATGCGCCATTCAAATTCTTTATCAGCGCGAAATGAATGATGATCCTCTCGATAAAGTCTTTGCTTCTTTTTGGGAGCAATATCCGGGGTTTACCGAAGAGACAAAGGAATTTACCCGCCAGCTGGTCTTAGGAACAATCGAACATCTTACGGAAATTGACGAAGTCGTCAGCCGTTATACGGAAAACTGGCAGCTTTGGCGCATGGCCGTCATCGACCGGAACATTCTGCGTTTTGCCACCTACGAACTTTTATACGCGGGGGATATTCCACCCAAAGTGACCATCAATGAAGCGGTCAATATTGCCAAAAAATTCTCTCAGGAAGAATCCGGAAAATTTGTGAATGGTGTGCTGGATAAAATCAGCCATTCGGAACAAGCCAAAAAACCCATCTAATCTCAAAAATAAAATCTGAAAATCAAATTTCTATGCCCAATCGTCTTCATGAATCTTGGATGCGGGAAGCCCTGAGGCTCGCCGCAAAAGGCCGGTTCACCGTGAGTCCCAATCCCATGGTAGGGGCCTGCGGGGTTAAAGCCGGACGGAAAGTGGGCGAGGGGTTTCATGAAAAGTACGGCGGCCCGCATGCGGAAATTCACGCACTTCGGCGCATGGGAAAAAAATCCCGCGGAGCAACTCTTTATGTGACGCTCGAACCCTGCTCCACTTGGGGAAAAACACCGCCTTGCGTTGCGGCCATTGTGAAGGCGGGCATTCGCCATGTGGTTGTTGGAAGTTATGATCCCAATCCCAAAAATCATGGGCGCGGGATTCAAGCGCTGAGAAAAAACAGCATTAAAGTCACGCTGGGTGTTTTGGACAAAGAAGTTCAAAAGCAAAATGAATCCTTCTTTAAATTGGTCAAAACCGGCCTTCCTTTTGTGACTGTTAAAATGGCCCAGTCCTTAGATGGAAAAATTGCGGCCACGAATGGAAGCTCGCGCTGGATTTCTTCGCCGCCGGCCCGGGATTTTGTTCACCGTCTCAGGGCTGAGCAAGATGCTATTTTAATCGGAAAAAATACACTTCTGAAAGACAATCCCAAACTGAGTCCAAGAATTAAAATCAAAAACACGATGCCGGGAAAACCTTGGCGCATTGTGATGGATTCACAGCTCGAAGCTTCCCCCCGCGCCAGAATTTTTCAAGGCGATCAATTGACTCTTCGTGCGGCTTCTGTAAAAAAGATAAAAAGTTTCAAAAATAAAGCGCAGGGAATTCTTTTGCCGGTGAATGAAAAAAAAGGTCGGCTGGATTTGAAAGATTTATTGAAAAAATGCGCTGCCCTGGGCGCCGCAAAAATCCTGGTCGAAGGCGGGGGAGAAACGGTTTGGTCTCTTTTGAATGAAGGCCTTGTGGACAAGGCTTATTGGATTATGGCCCCTAAAATCATTGGAGGGCGTCGGGCAAAAACATCGGTGGAAGGCGAAGGAGTCGTGAATCCCAATCGCGCCATGCCGTGTACGGTCGAATCTGTTTCCAAATTGGGAGAAGACTGGCTCTTCGAATTAAAATTTAAAAAATAATGTTTACCGGAATTATTCAAAATCAGGGAACCGTTGTCCGCAAAGAGCGCTGTGCCCAGCAAATTCACTTTACCTTTGGCTTCCGCAAAAAAGAAAAGGGAGTGAAAATTGGTGACAGCATTGCGGTGGATGGGGTTTGCCTCACCGTAGTTAAATTGGGCCAGAAAACTTTTGAAGCAGATGTAATCGATGAAACCCTCAAGGCTACGACCTTGGGGCGGCTTGTTATCGGAAATCAGGTCAATCTCGAACGGTCCTTGCGAGTGGGTGATTCCATCGGCGGGCACTTTGTGACGGGCCATGTTGATGGCGTAGGCCGTATCGTCACAATCAAAAAACAGGGGGCCAACTACACCTTGCAGATCGAGGCATCGGCCGATATAATTCGATCTCTTATTGTCAAAGGATCTGTCGCTATTGACGGCATTAGCCTTACCATTCAGGGAATTCACACCAACACCTTTAAGGTGGCAATGATTCCATTAACCCTTCGCCAGACGACTCTTGGATTTAAAAAGGAAGGAAGTTTTGTCAATTTGGAAATTGATTTGACCACCCGTTATCTCAAAGGGCTGACGGCACTCAACACTTCTCGATCTTCATCCACATTGACTCTCAAACGTCTCAAGGCACAAGGTTTTTAACGCGTGAAAGGATGACCCGGCTTATCTTGATCCGACACGGCGAAACGGACTGGACTCTCGAAAAAAGATATCAGGGAGACACGGACATACCGCTGAATGCCAAGGGAAAACATAATATTCAAAACGCTGCCCGCTGGATTTCGCAAATGAAAATCGATTTTCTTTATTCTTCAATGCTGCTTCGCGCCCGGATGTCTTCGGGAATTATCGGCAAAGCCATTCGGAAAAAAGCCGTCGCCGACAAAAGAATTAATGAAATATGTTTTGGTGTTTGGGAAGGAAAAACAGGCGATGATTTGTGGAAGGAAAAAGACAGGGCTTTTATGCGCTGGAGTAAAGGTGAATGGGTCACGCCGACAGGCGGAGAAAAAATCAGTGATTTTAGAAAAAGAGTTTCGCATTTCCTCAAGGCTGTTTTGAAACGGCATCCGGGAAAAACCGTCGCCATTATTTCGCATGGCGGCGCCATTAAAATGATGATCATGGAAGCTTTAAAATTATCTTATCGATCATTGTGGATGATGCGGGTTGATCCTGCTTCTGTTTCGGCCTTGAATTTTTTCCCGGATTTCAATCAACTCGCTCTGCTTAATTATGTTCCGTCTCTTGCGCCCATCAAAAAGGGAAAAAAAGGCAAAGAAGGCTGGCGATGAATACAGTCACGCTTGTCACCGGCGGAATACGCAGCGGAAAAAGCCGTTTTGCCCTTGAGCTGGCAAAAGGTAAGTTTCCAGGGATTAAAACATTTTTGGCCACGGCCCAGCCTCTGGATGAAGAAATGAAGCAGCGCATTGCAAAGCATCAGGAGGAAAGAGGCAGTGAGTTTTTAGCCGTGGAAGAACCGGTTTATCTTTCTCGCGCCATTCAAAAGGCCGCGGAGAGTTCGCCCCTGATTCTCGTGGATTGCCTTACTCTTTGGATGAATAATCTGATTTATCATTTGGGAAATGATTCGTTGGAAATGAAAAATGAAATACGGCTTTTTCTTGAATGCCTCGAATCTAAACCCGCTTCGATCATTCTTGTGACCAATGAAATCGGATGGGGACTGGTCGGAGAAAATCCGCTCAGCCGGTGTTTTGTGGATAGTTTAGGTTCTTTGAATCAGGAAGCCGCGCGTTTGAGCGATGAAGTCATTCTCATGGTAAGCGGAATCGCGCAATATGTTAAAAGACAGGAAATTCATGCAAGACTGGATTAACCGTTCGAAACAGGTTTTGCCGCTGCAAGAGGAATGGAAAAAACTTGCCCAGCGGCGTTTAGATGAACAAACCCGGCCGCAGGGAAGTTTGGGAGTGTTGGAAGAAGTGATCAGCCGGCTTGCATCGATTCAGAAGACCGACCGCCCTCATATTGAAAATAAAAGAATTTTGATTTTTGCGGCCGATCACGGCGTGGAAGCCGAAGGCGTCAGCCGTTATCCGCGCGAAGTCACGCGGGCCATGGTGCTCAATTTTCTAAACGGCGGCGCCACCGTTAATGCTTTAGCGCGTCATGTGAATGCCCAAGTTCAAGTTGTGGATGTGGGCGTTGATGCTGAATTCCAAAAACATGATCGATTAATTCCGGCAAAAATCCGCCGGTCCACACGCAATATGACACAAGAACCTGCGATGACGGAAGAGGAATTGTCGAGAGCTCTAAAAATTGGATGGGATTTGGTCCATCAATTAAAAGAAGAGGGAGTTGAAATTTTAGGGCTGGGAGAAATGGGAATTGCCAACACCACGGCGGCAAGCGCGATGATAGCGGCTCTCACCGGAATTCCGGTTGATTCCGTGACAGGATACGGAACAGGATTAAAAGTCGATGAGAGAAATCATAAAGTCCAAGTGATTCAAAAGGCGCTTGATTTACACCGGCCCTTTTTGAAAAATCCTTTGGCGGTTTTGCAGCACGTGGGAGGTTATGAGCTCGCGGCTCTTACCGGAGCTATTCTGGCTGCGGCCGATTTGAGTTTGCCGGTGATTATTGACGGCTGGATTGTTTCGGCTTCTGCCTTAGCGGCCGTTTCTCTTAATCCACGGATTAAAGATTATCTTTTTTTTTCCCATCAATCCGAAGAGCGCGGCCATGGACTGATTCTTGGAGAGTTGGGAGTACAGCCTCTTCTCAATCTTAAAATGCGGTTGGGAGAAGCCAGCGGTGCCGCGCTTGCCATGACCATTCTTGACGCCGCCATGAAAATTTATCACGAAGTTGCCACTTTTGAAAAAGCCCGTGTTGCCAATGCAAAATCCTAATTTAAAATACGGCTGTGTCATTGCCGGGACGCATTCCGGAGCCGGTAAAACCACCTGGTCTCTGGCATTGATGGCGCTCGCCCGAAAAAAAGGGCTTGAGGTTCAGCCTTTTAAAGTTGGGCCGGATTATATTGATCCCGGTTTTCACCATGCTATTTGCCATCCTCGCCGCTCGCGCAATCTGGATCTTTATCTACTTTCCGAAAATACCGTAAAAGAAACTTTTTTGCGTCATACAGAAAATTCTGAAATGGCGATTATCGAAGGCGTCATGGGTCTTTATGACGGTAAGGGAGCCAGCGGCCAAGAAGGCAGTACGGCACAAATGGCGAAATTTTTGAACCTTCCGGTTTTTTTGGTCATCGATGGTTCTGGAATGGCAGGAAGTGCCGCTGCTTTGGTCCTTGGCTTCCAAAAATTTGATTCTGATTTAAAACTGGCCGGTATTTTGATCAATCGTGTTGGCAGTGAAGGGCATTATCAATGGTTGAAGCGTTCCATCGAAGAGAAAACGGGAATCCCTTGCCTTGGTTATTTACCTAAAGACAATTTTCTTTCGATTGGCGAAAGACATCTGGGGCTCATGACAGCGCAGGAAGTCGATAAAAAATTGGAGAAGGCGCAACACGCTGCTTCATCACTGGAATCCCGTTTTGACTGGAAAAGTTTTATGAAAATTACGCGAACTGAGAAAAGCGAGATTGCTTCGCTCACTTCGTTCGCTCGCAAAGACAACGTTGTCATTGCGAGGAGGCCAAAGGCCGACGAAGCAATCTCGGTTTCGCGAATCGGAATTGCTTATGACGCCGCATTTTCTTTTTATTATGAAGATAACTTTGATCTTTTGAAACAAGCCGGCGCGGAGCTTGTCTTTTTTTCTCCTTTGAAAGATTCTCAATTGCCAGAAAATCTGAATCTATTGTATTTGGGCGGAGGTTTTCCAGAGCTCTATACTCATCCTCTTTCTGAAAATCAGGGAATGATGGCCGCCATCCGGGATTTTTATCACAGTGGCGGATTTATTTATGCGGAATGCGGCGGCCTGATGTTTTTGGCTGAGGCTTTGATTGATTCCACGGGGCGAGAGTTTGCTATGGCAGGGCTTATTCCCGGCAAAGTTCGAATGATGGAAAGGCTTCAGAATTTCGGATATCATGAGGTCCGCGTGACGCAGGGAAACTTTCTTTTCCCGGAAGGACAAATTCTCCGCTCGCATGAATTTCATTATTCCTCATGGGATCAGGAAGGAAAAGTCCCGGCCCTCTATGAAATTGGGACACGCCGGGAAGGATTTCAAGGCGAGCGTTTGATCGCGAGCTATCAGCATTTGCATTTTGGTTCTGCGCCGGGGATTGCACGGCAAATGGCAGGGATCAGATCATGGAAAAAGAATTTCATCTTACAGCCAGCACCGATCAATTGACCTCTTTTCGCAGGGAGCTGGAGCTTTCTCTGCAGGAGATGGGGCTTTATGAAAAGGGATCGGGCGAAGTTATTCTTGCCGTGGACGAAGCTTTGACTAATATCATACGGCATACCTATGGCGGCAAAGGCGGAAAAATTGATGTGGCGGTCAATGATTTTACCGACAGGGTGGAGATTAAAATAAAGGATTTTGGGGCGAAGTTCGATCCTTCCAAAATTCCTGCGCCCGAACTACCACCCAAAAAACCGGGCGGTTTGGGACTTTATTTGATTAAGAAGTTAACGGACAAATCGGAATACAGTTTTCTGAAAGAGGGCGGGAACCAGCTTCTTTTGACGAAGTACAAAAAATAGCCTGTCATTCTGAAGCCCGAAGGGCTGAAGAATCTCGCGAGATCCTTCGCTCAGCGAAGCAGTCCTTTAGGATCGCTCAGGATGACGGTGATAAGAAAGGTGCTTTATGAAAATTAATCAAAAACAAAAACAAGATGTTCAAATTTTCGAATTGACGGGGGAACTCGATTTTCACAATTCTCCGAAATTGCGCGAGGAATTGCTTAAATCCTTGGAAAAGCAGGTGAAAAAAATCCTGGTCAATTTAAAAAAGGTAAGCTATATCGATAGCTCTGGCCTCGCCACATTTGTGGAGGCGCTTCAGAAGAGCAAAAAAAATAATGCCAAGCTCGTGTTGGCTGAACCGGAAGCGCGCGTACGCAGTGTTTTTGAAATCGCAAAGCTTGATGAGATTTTTCTTTTTGCCGCCTCCGAAGACGAAGGGGTCAACCTTTTAGGATAATCATGAAAGATTTTTTAGGTAAAGTCGGAGAAACTTTATTTTTTGTGCTAACCGGAGTCGGCAGGCTTTTCGGTTTGTTTGCAGCCGTGACCGAAACGCTAGGGCTTGCTCTCACACAGAAAAAAATTCTCAAGCGCTCGCATATTTTTCATCAAATGGTTTTGATCGGGGTTGATTCGCTGGGCATTGTGGCCCTAGTGGCTGCTTCAGTGGGGACAGTGCTTGCTTTGCAGGCCGCTTATCAGCTCAAGCAATTCGGTGCGGTTATGTATACGGGCAGCTTGGTCAGTGTTTCCATGTCCCGCGAACTTGGGCCTTTGGTTGCTGCCATTGTGATTTCTGGACGTATCGGTGCCCGTATGGCTGCCGAATTGGGTACCATGAAAGTGCAGGAAGAAATTGACGCCTTAACCACCATTGGTCTCAATCCCATTCGTTATCTCGTCGTTCCCCGATGTATTGCCTTGCTAGTGATGCTGCCTTGCCTCACGATTATTACTGACGTGGTGGGTATGCTCGGCGGATTTTTGATCGGAACTTTCAGCGTAGGAATTAATCCGTATGTTTATCTGGCGAAAAATTTTGACGCGATGGTTCTCAAAGATATTTATACCGGCCTTGCGAAAAGTGCAGTATTTGCTTTATTGATTGCTTTGGTCAGCTGTCATCAGGGCCTTTCTGTGGAAGGCGGTGCCGAGGGAGTTGGTAAGGCCACCACGCAAGCCGTTGTCATTTCCATTGTACTCATTATCGTGGTGGATTGTCTTGCCACGGCCATTTTTTATTACGCGCTTCCGGCCTAATATGGAAAACATGATTGAAGTTAAAAATTTGGTGAAGCGGTTTGGCGATCGCGCTGTTTTGGATGGCCTCTCTCTCGAAATTCCGGCTGAAAAAATTACGGTCATTATGGGAGGTTCTGGCTGCGGCAAAAGTACGCTTCTCCGGCATTTGGTCGGGCTTTATGCGCCGGATGAAGGGGATATCTGGGTTGATGGAAAAAATATTGTGGGCATGCAGGAAAAAGAGATCAATGAAGTGCGCCGCAAATTCGGAATGCTTTTTCAAAGCGCGGCCCTTTTTAATTCCATGACTGTCGGAGAAAATGTGGCCCTTCCTTTAAAGGAACACACCGATCTTTCAAATGAAATTATCAAAATTATCGGTAAAGTGAAATTGGAACTGGTCGGTTTGACCGGTTTTGAAGACTTTATGCCGTTTCAGATTTCCGGCGGAATGAAAAAGCGCGTTGGTTTGGCGCGCGCCATTGCGCTTGATCCCAAAATTGTTTTCTATGATGAGCCTGGAGCAGGGCTTGATCCAATCACGACCGCTATGATCGATCAGCTTATTCTCGACCTCAGCCGAAAATTAAAAATTACTTCCGTGGTCGTGACACATGAAATGAAAAGCGCTTTCCGCATCGCCGACAAAATTATTCTTCTGCATAAAGGCAAGGTCCTGGAAGTTGGGACCAGCGAATCCATCGCCAATTCCAAAAATCCTTATGTTCAGCAATTTATCAAAGGGGAGCCGGAAGGGGCCATCCCTTTAAAACAAACTAGCGAAGCCTATCTCAAAGGTTTGCTCGAAACGTAAATTAAAGGAGAAATATCATGTACTCATCAGCAGAAGTTAAATCGGGGTTTTTAGTCACCGTTTCCATCGTCCTGCTTATTGGCTTGACTTTTATCGTCGGGAATTTTTCCAAAGGGCCGACCATGGAATATCAGGTCCGTTTTGCTTACATCAACGGGGTGAAAAAGGATGCACCGGTTTTTTGTGCCGGTAATGAGGTCGGGCGCGTGAATAAAATCGTAATGCAACCAAGCGAAGAGCGGCCAGTTTTGATCAGCGTGCTTGTTCCTAAAACCCTGATTATTCGCGAAGACAGCCAAGCTTTTATTGATACGTTGGGGCTGATGGGGGAAAAATTTGTTGAGATCACGCCGGGTACGGTCCAGTCTCCCAATCTTCCGGCCGGCTCCACGATTCAAGGAACAGATCCTATTCCCATGTACCTATTGATTCAAAAGGCCAATAAACTGGCGGACCGGATGGAGGAGCTGACTGCAACTCTCAATCCATTGACGGAACGAATCGATACTTTGACGAGAGGGCACGAAGAAGACATTTCCAAAATTATTGTCAATTTGGAGCAAACATCCGCTAATTTGCGGGACATGACGCATGATTTGAAATATCGGCCCTGGCGTCTCGTCCGCAAAGGATAATCGCCGCTTTAATGCCTCAAACTGCCAAGCCGTCGCCTTTCCTTCCTTATCTTGTCGCGATCTGCCTTGCCGTAGTTGTTTTTGCCCTCCATCAATTTCAATGGATGAATTTTCATGAGCTTGAATCCGTCGATCTGCGTTTTTCACTGCGCGGCGTAAAGCCTGTTCCTCAAGATGTGGTGATCGTGGAAATCGACGAAGCCAGCCTGCAAAGCCTGGGGGCCTGGCCTTGGCCGCGCAAAACCCATACGGAATTTTTGCAAGCACTAGAGAAATTCAAACCCCGCTTCGTGATTTACAATATTCTTTTTACTCAAGACAGTTCTATCGAGGAAGAGAACCGCGAACTTGCGACGGCCATGGAAAAAGTGGGGAAAGTGATTTTGCCTTTCTATTATTATTCGGAAAAACCTTTTCGGGCTTTTTTCCCCACCCATGTTTTGCAGGAATCCACCCGCAGCACAGGTTTTGCTAATCTGTCGGCGGATCGCGACGGAAAAATCCGTCGTTTGAAACTTTCAGTCCGATCTGATGAGGATGTTTTTTATCCGATTTCCGTGCTTGCCGCGATGAGTCAATTTGTGGATGAAGAAAAATCCCGCCGTTGGATTACGCAAATTCCAACCGATTCCCGAAATCATTTTTGGATCAACGAGGCTGATGTCTCTTCTCTCGAAAAAGTCTCCTTTTCCCGCGTTTTGCAAGCTTCGCAAAGCGGAGAGGAATCTTTGCTGAGAAAAATCTTTGAAAATCGCGGGGTTTTAGTGGGCAAAGTCGAATCTGAAACCATGATTCAGGCTAAAGCGCTTCATACCTTGATGAGCGGAATCTATCTTCACCCGACTCACCGCATTTTCGATTTATGCCTCATTCTTTTTCTTGCGATTGTAGCCTGCTGGAGCGCCAAAATCGCTTCTCCAGGCTTTGGAATTTTTTCCATTCTAGCTTTGATGGGGAGCTATGCTCTACTGAATATTCTCGCTTTTAATTTTTGGGGATGGATTCTGCCATTTTTTGTTCCGCTCATTGTCATGGGTTCGATTTATATTCTCGTCCTGTTTATGGAAGCACTGGACATTCGGTTTCGCGGAGAATTGATTGACCGGGAAATCGGAACCGCGGCAAGAATTCAGGAAACCTTTTTGCCGCGCTCGATTCCCAGCGTCGAAAATTTGGATATTGACGTGGAATGCCGTTTCGCAAGGCAAGTCGGCGGTGATTTTTATGACTGGACTGATTTTGGAAATGGAAATTTTGGGATTTGCGTAGGCGATGTTTCTGGCAAAGGGATCCCCGCGGCGATTTATATGGCGCGGGCCATCAGTGATTTCCGGCGGGAGAATAAATCGGGCCTTGAAACCGGTGAGCTCTGCCGTTTGCTGAACACGATTTTGACACGGGAGATGGCGGCCAGTTCCGGCATGTTTTTGACCATGATTTATGTGGTCGTGAATCCTCATCAAAGAAAACTTTGGGTCACGAATGCCGCGCATATGCCGATGATTTTTTACAGCCAAAAACAAAAAAAATCAGAAATTTTTCTGGCCAACAAAGTTCCGGTAGGAAAACCGCTCGGTCTTTTTGCGGAAGCGGATTATCAAACTATCGAATTATCGTTTGAGCCGGGGGATTATTTTGTCCTTATCAGCGACGGAATCAAAGAGGCACGCAATGAAAAGAGCCGGGAATTTGGCCTGGACCGCATTAAAAAACTGATGGAAGAGTTTGCTGGAGTTCCTTCCGAAGAATTAATCAATCAGCTTTTTTACAGCCTTGCCGCTTTTCAGAAGGGCCTGCCGCTTCATGATGACTGTACCGCCATTTGCGTGCGGTTCCGCGCCGGTTTTTGAGCGGTTTACAATCAATTCTCATTATGCTATTTTGACGCGAAAGGAAGTCACATGCCTAGGAAAATCATCTCTACGCTGATCACCCTCACTTTCGTTTTTTCGTTCTTTCCGGCGGTTGTTTTGGCAGGCGAAGGGACATTTGGTGATTATATGGGAGAGATTGGAACGAAGGTCGGCCGCGGATTGGTCAATATCATTACAAGTCCCGCGGAAATTCCCTGCACGATGGGCGATGAAATGAGCGTCAGGGGAGGGTCCGGATTTTTTACAGGTTTCGGCAAGGGAATCGCTTTTATGCTCCGGAGAATTTTGGTCGGCGTGACGGAAATTGGAACTTTCATGATTCCGATGGAACGCACGATTCCGCCTGTCTGTCAAAAAACCATCTAATGCGTATTGTCTCGCTCAGCTCTTCACTGACGGAAACCTTTCAGTCGCTTGGAGGCGGTTCGGATCTTGTCGGCATTACGGATTATTGCGCCGAAGAAAAATCTTCCGGTGCCAAGCGCATCGGATCACCGAAGGCATTGAAGATTTCTGAAATTCTGGCTTTAAATCCGGACTGTGTTCTTGCGGACAAGACGGAGAATAGGCCGGACGAAGTTTCGCAGATTCAAAAAAAATGCCGGGTGATTTCTTATGAAGCCCGTTCGCTTGAAAGCGTAAAAGATACGATTTGGGCTCTCGGGCGTGAATTTGGGAAAACTCCCGAGGCCGGCCAGGTGATCGACCAAATTAAACAGGAAGAAGAGATTTCGCGCAAAGCCTTGGCAGAAATACCGCCTATGCGTACCATTGTTTTGCTTTGGCATCAGCCCTACGTGACTGTGAATTTTGATACTTATATTTCCCGATTAGTTGAAGCAAGCGGCGGTTTGAATGTTTTTCGTGAGGATCCAGTGCGTGAATTCCCAATCGAAATTGAAGACATGCTGGAAAAGGAACCCGAAATCCTTCTGCTTGCTGGCGATCCATACGCGTTTAAGAGGCATCACGTGAAAGGTTTTCGTAAATACCGGATTTTTTCAAAAATTAAAATTGAGCTGATGGATGGAAAGATCTTTGCCAATTTTGGCCCGAGGACTTCCGAAGCCATACGGTTTTTAAGATCTATTTTGATTCCAAACTATGCCGCTTCTCATTGATTTTATGGAAGCCTTGCGCTTCCTCACCATTTTTCCTATTCCTTTGCCCAAAGGAGCTCGCCGTCATTCTGCTTCTGCGCTGGCGCATTCCATGCTGTTTTTCCCTTTGGTCGGTCTTTGCATCGGATTCATTTCTCTCGGGGTTTATTTTATTTTTAAATCCCATATTCCTTACACGATTTCTAATCTCTTCCTTTTAATTATCCCGGTGATTTTGAGCGGCGGGCTTCATCTTGACGGCTTCGCGGATTTTTTAGACGGGTTCTGCAGCGGCAAAAACAAAGAGGAAATGTTCAAGATTATGAAAGATTCCCGCATCGGAACTTTTGGTGCGGCCGGGCTTGTGCTGCTTTTACTTATTAAATACCAGCTTTTGATGGAGCTTCCATTAAAGGAAGCTGTGTTTTTAATGGCGCTTGCTTCTTCGCGCTGGATTCAGGTCGCTCTATGTTTTTTTCTGCCGGCCGCGAAACCGTCCGAAGGTTTAGGCCGTGAAGTGGCGCACAAAGTGGGCGTGCGGGAATTGACAGGAGCAAGCATTTTCTTGTTTTTGATGACGATTTGGCTTCAGGGCCTAGGGTTAATTTTGTTTGTGGGGCTGGTTTTATTTTTGGCGCTTGTCAGTTGGATTTTTGTTCAGCGTTTCGGCGGCATTACCGGTGATTTAATCGGTGCGGCCAGTGAAATGACGGAAATTATGATTTATTTTTTAACCGTGGTTTTTTACGTATGAGTCAAAATCTACATGGCGGAGATTTGAAAAGTTTTGCCCGGAAGTTCAGACTCTCTGAAGAAAACATTTTGGATTTTTCGAGTAATATTAATCCTCTGGGCATTCCTGAATTCGCACGCAGACTTTATCCTGATCTGGCGGAAGATTTAAGCCGTTATCCAG
Organism: Candidatus Omnitrophota bacterium; assembly: GCA_016196555.1. Lineage (GTDB taxonomy): Bacteria > Omnitrophota > Omnitrophia > Omnitrophales > Aquincolibacteriaceae > JACPXK01. The sequence goes on from JACPXL010000057.1 coordinate 13,661, forward strand.
ACCCGCGGGCGGAAGATTTACGGCAGGAAATCGCCCGACATTATCCCGTTTTCCCCGAAAATGTGATTGCGGGAAATGGTTCCATGGCCATTTTGTCGCTTGCCATACAGACTCTTGCGCCTAAGCGCGCTATTTTGATCGAACCCTGTTTTTATGAGTACCGGGAAATTTTAAATCGCGAGGGCGCTGAAGTAAGAAGCGTTCTTCTGCGGGAGCGGGAAGGATTTGAATTTCCTTTGCCGGAAATCACGGGTGCTTTGCGAGGTGCCGATCTGATGGTGATTGGCCATCCCAACAACCCGACGGGGACGGCGGTCAAACGCGATCAATTGCTCGAACTGATTTCTGAAGCGCGCCGGCAAAATATTTTTGTGATTGTCGATGAAGCTTTCAGCGACTGGTCGCCGGAAATTTCCTTAGCCAAAGAAATTCGGGACAACAGTTCTTTTTTGGTTGTTAAATCACTCACAAAATTTTATGCCTTAGCCGGAATAAGGTCTGGTTTTGGATTGGGGACCCGCCGTTTAATCGAAAAAATGCAAAGTGCCCAAGAGATTTGGTCCTGCAATCGTCTTGCTCAAAAATTATCGATTGCCGCCCTTCAGGACAATCAGTTCCGCCAGGAAACTCTGGATTGGTTCGGCAAAGAATCAGCATTTCTTCGCGAACAAATCAATCTCCTTGGAGAATTCCGGGCTTATCCCAGCCTTGCCAATTTTTTCCTGGTTAAAACTCTTCCGGCGATAGACAAAAAAACAAACTCCGCAACGCCATTTTTTGAATTCTTAGGCCAGCGTGGAATTTATGTCAGGCAAGCGGCCGGTTTTGCGGGACTAGATCATGCCTATTTTCGCACCGCCATTCGCCTTCGCCATGAAAATGAAAAACTAATCCAGGCTTTAAAGGCGTGGATGAAAATACGTCATTCTGAGCCCCGAAGGGGCGAAGAATCTCGCGAGATCCTTCGGTCCTTCGGACCTCAGGATGACGGAGGGTATTTCTCATGAAAGCAAAGTCCTTAATGATTCTAGGAACGGCTTCTCACGTTGGAAAATCGGTTGTTGCTGCCGGACTGTGCCGTCTTCTTTCCGATGCCGGTTATAAGGTGGCGCCTTTTAAAGCCCAGAACATGTCGAATAATTCTTTTGTCACACGTGAAGGCGGGGAAATGGGGCGGGCCCAGGTGGTTCAGGCTGAATGTGCGCGCGTGGAACCGCATGTCGATATGAATCCCATTTTGCTCAAACCATCTTCGGATAACGGTTCCCAGGTGATTGTTCACGGAAAATCCGTTGGCCATATGAGTGCAAAGGATTATTACAATGCCAAAGAAAAAATTTCCTCCGCGGTTCGAGAATCTTATGAACGATTAGCCTCGCAATACGAAATTCTTGTGATCGAAGGGGCGGGGTCGTGCGCGGAAATTAATCTCAAAGAAAACGATATTGTGAATCTGAAAATGGCGGAATGGGCGGACGCGCGTTGTGTTTTGGTGGGGGATATAGACGCCGGCGGTATTTTTGCTTCGATGATCGGCACGCTGGATTTGCTGACGGAAAGCGAAAGGGCGCGTATCGACGGCCTCATCATTAATAAATTCCGCGGCGACCGGTCGCTTTTTGATCAGGGAATGGATTTTATCGAAACAAAAACGGGAAAGAAAATCTTGGGCATGATTCCTCATGATCGCGAGCTTTGGATTGATGCGGAAGATGGAGTCGCTGCGGAAAGACAAAAATCCGAATCGAAAAAGACGGACGATATTTTGGATATTGCGATTATTTTGCTGCCGCGCATGTCGAATTTCACGGACTTCGAAATTCTTCGCCGCGAGCCGGGCATTCATTTGCGTTATGTCCGTCATGCCGGTGAGATGGGGAATCCGGACCTTTTGATTTTGCCGGGAACAAAATCCACTCTGGGCGATTTGGAATATCTTCTCAGTTCTGGTTTTCAGGGAAAAATCAAAGCGTATTTTGAAAACGGCGGGAGAATATTGGGTGTTTGCGGCGGTTTGCAAATGCTGGGAGAAAAAATAATCGATCTCCATGGTGTTGAATCACAAAAACCTGAAATGGCAGGACTTGGAATCTTTAAAATGACGACGGAGTTTTTTTCTGAAAAAGTGCTGCGTCGTCTCACTCAACCGGTCAATCAAGTTTTATTTGGTTCCCGCATCGAAGGTGAAATTGAAGGCTACGAAATCCATATGGGGAAGAGCGAGATTGCTTCGCTCCATCAGTCGAATGCTGGGGCTCGCAATGACATGCCATTGCGAGGAGGCGAAGCCGACGAAGCAATCCCGCATTTATTCTTTGTCGACGCTTCGGGCCGTGCTGCCGGAACTTATATTCATGGTTTGTTCGATCGGGCTCCTTTTCGGCACTCTTTTTTGGCAGCACTCAGAAAATCTTGCGGCAAAGAAGGCGCTGCCGGTGGGCTGTCCTTTTCTGCGCAGGATTTCAAAGAAATTCACTATAACCGTTTGGCGCGGCTTCTCGCCGAAAATCTCGATTTGCTCTTTGTTCAAGAATGTCTGCGATTATCCTTGCCTTTGTCCTTGATTTAATTCTCGGGGACCCCGTTTATCCCTATCACCCTGTCCGGCTGATGGGGAAAGCCATCGAAAGGCTGGAGAATTTTCTCCGCTCCACCGTCCGCAATCTCCGTCAAGGCGGCATGATTCTGGCTTTTTTATTTCCTCTTTTTGTGCTCGTCCTGTCTTGGTGGTTTATTTATTGGCTGGGTCAAATTCATTTTCTTTTGGGATGGGCCGCGAGTATTTTCGGAATTTATTCTTCATTATCGATTCGTGACCTCCATCGTGAAGCGCTTCAAATTTATAAAAACCTTTTAAAAAAAGATGTGGAGAGTGCCCGCCGGAATTTGGCGCGAATTGTGGGACGCGATACGCAGGAATTACCCGAAGCTGAAATTTTGCGCGGAACCGTCGAAGCCGTTTCGGAAAGTGTTCTGGACGGTATTGTGGCGCCATTATTTTTTGCTGCACTCGGGGGAGCGCCGCTCGCGCTTTGGTACAAAGCAGTCAATACATTAGATTCCATCATTGGCCATCAAAATGAAAAATATCGTGAGTTTGGATTTTTCGCCGCTAAACAAGATACATGGGCCAATCTTATTCCGGCTTGGATTTCCTATTATGCCATCGCGTTGGGGGCGCTTTTTGTGAATGGCCGGTTTCGCGAAGCATTATTTGTCGGATGGAATGACGGTATGAGCGCTTCCTATGGGCCGAGCGCAATTCCACAGGCAACTTTTGCCGGAGCGTTCGGAGTGAAGCTTGGCGGCGTTAATTATTATCAAGGAGTGAAAATCGAAAAACCCTATTTGGGATTTGCGAAAAAAAATCTTCGTTTGGAAGATGTCACAAAAAGCCTCAAATTGATGCTTGCTGCGTCTTGGATTTCGTTGCTTTTTGCCCTTCTTTTGCGTTATGCTACCAGCCTATGTCTTCAGCCTATCTTTTAATTGCTCACGGAAGCCGCGAAAAGGAAAGTAATCAGGCCTTTGAAAAATTTACGGATGAACTTCGCCGCCGTTTTCCGGAGCGTGATGTCCAGCCGGCCTATTTGGAATTGGTCAAGCCTGATATTTCCGAAGCGATTGAGCTTTGTGTCAGCCGCGGGGCGGAAGAAATTTTTGTCATTCCTCTGATGCTTTTCCCGGGCCGGCACGTCAAAGAACATATTCCCCAGTTTGTTCAAGAAGCTAAAAAGAAACATCCCCATATTGATTTTCATTATGCCGGGCCTTTGTCAGACCAGCCCTTAATGATTGAATTGGTGGATCAAAGTATTTCAAGAAAGGTCAAAACTCGATGAGCGAATCCAGCCCAAAACCCGTGATGAGGCCTTACAAAAGACATATTTTGGTTTGTACGGGGCCGCGCTGTGCTCCGGAAAGCTCTCCGGCAGTTTATCAACAGCTTAAAGACCGCCTTAAGGAATTGGGACTTCACGAAGGCCCAAATCGTATTCAGAGAAGCCAATGCCATTGTTTTGGAATCTGCAAGCAGGGACCCCTGGCCGTGGTTTATCCGGAGGACGTCTGGTATCATGATTTGACCCCTGAAAAAATGGAACGGATCATTCAGGAGCATCTCATTGGGGGCCGTCCGGTCGAGGAGTATGTGTTTTACCGTCAAAGCCATCCCGCCCAAGCTGGGAGCTGCTAATAAAGGCCATTTGCCGCCTTGACTCAGACCTTCCTATCTATATAATAAGCCGTTATTCATACAAACGGCTGCGTCTAAAATAGCCAAGCCTTGAGGAGAAATTATGACCACCCCTAGTGAAAGTAATAATTCTGTCACCCCGCAGGATCCTGAAATTCAGGACGCCAAATTTTTTGCCGCAATCGGTTACATCAACGTTCTCTGTTTTGTTCCTCTTCTTCTTAAAAAAGGAAATAAATTTGCGCAGTTTCACGGCAAGCAGGCTCTCGTTCTATTCATTTTAGAAATTGCAGCGAGCATTTTGAAAGCAGTTCCGGCTCTCGGCGATCTTGTTTTTACGGTCGCTTTTGTGGTTTTTGGAATTCTCTCATTAGTCGGCGTGGTCAAAGTCCTGATGGGGGAATATTGGGAAATTCCGGTGGTCTACGAGATCGCCAATCGAATTACCCTTTAATACAGCTTCGCAGTAAAGAATCTTACCGTCAAAAGAAAGGCTCGCCACTTGAATTCAGGTGAGAATTTACAGGTGTTTAGCGTATGCTTCTTGGTCACAAGAAAACCCAGGGGGATGAAAAAAATTGGTCCATTATTTTAAATCCTCTCCGCAACGAACTCGATAAAAAACGCGTTTCACAAAAAATTTCCGAAGCTTTTTCCCTTTCTCAAGACGAAGCCTCCGATCTTGTTGCGAACACTCCAATCATCCTGCTCGATAATCTCACCAAGGATGATGCCGTCCGCGTAAAAAAATATTTTCAGCCAACCGGCGCCGAAATCATGCTGACCAATGACCTTTTTCTTAAACGCAAATGCTACCGGACTGTTTGGCCGGATACTCCCACGCTTTCCTTTTTGGAAGAATGGAAGGAAGTAAAGCCGGAGCATCATGAAGAAATGATGACGCAGGAGTTGGCTGTGGAAGAAGCTTTGCAGGAGATTCAATCCCTCGGTCCGAGCCTGATGAACAAACCAGCGGCTCCGGTAGAGAAAAAAGAACCTGCGCCTTCTTTCCCGCAAGGTGACCGGGATCAGTTGATGCGCGAAGCCGACCGTTGGAAAAGAGAATGCAATTCCTATCAGGCGGAAGCTACACGGTTGCGTCAGGAACTTGACCATGCGCGACGGGAATTGGAAAAAACTCAAAAAGAGCGGGTAGTGATGGAAAGAACCCACACTTCGCAAGATGATCTCGCGCACAGACGCGAAAAAGAATTACAAGATCTTCAGGCCCTGCTCAGCAATGCAGAAGAAAAATACGAAGGATTGAAAGAGGAATACCGCCAGACGCGTGTATTAATGAATGATAAATTGAATCAAGCGAACCGGCGCACTGAAGAAGAGACTGCGAAAAGCACTCAAATCCAACAGCAAGCAAAAGCGGTTGAAAAAGCAAAGCTAATTCTCGAAGAATCCGTTAAGCAGCTTTCTTTGCAAAATTCGGATGCGCTCAGCCGTGTCAATGCTTTCGATAAAACCCGCCAAGAGCTGGAAGAAACGCTTCGTCTGCAAAACGAAAAATATCAGACTTTGGAAAGGGAATATCACGATGTCCATAGTCTTTTGGAAAGAAAATTATCGGGCTTGAGCAGCGAACTGGCTTCCGGCAAAGCGAAGATAGAAGAATTGGAAGAGAAAATACAAGGTTTTGAATCAGAACGGCGTTTGTTCGAAGTGCAAATGAAAGAACAGGAAGCGCAGGCGGATTCATGGCGGGAAAAATATGAAACACTGATGCGCGAAGCCGAGATTTTGAAAATATCAGTTCATGAAGAAAAGTCCCAGCGAGTTAAAATGGAAGAGCGCTTTAAGGATTTCGAGAAAAGCTTGAGTCTCATGAATAAAGAGCTCGATGAGCGAAGCCGTGAAGCCCGCCAGTGGGAATTACGGGCGCTTGATCTGGAAAAAGAACTCAGTGAAAGCCGGCATGCTTATGAAGAACAACTCCGGACCTTTGAAGGCAAGGTCAAGCTTCTTGAAACAAAAGACCGCGAACTGGAGTCTTTGCGCCGCCAGGTTCGTGAGATCAATCAACAAATTGAACAACGCGAAGCCGTACAAAAAAGAATGCATCTGATGAGCCAGCTGACGGAAAAAGAAGCCCAGCTTAAAAAACTTGTCGGTGATCAGGAAAAAATCGAATCTGAAATCCGCAGCCGTGAAGAAAGTATGCGCACTATTTTGGCTGAACAAGAAGCTTTGGAAAAAGAAATTATTGAAGCCAAACAGACCGAGCGCCATTTAATGGAACAGATCAAAAAAGATAAAACTCCACGTTTTTCCGCCTTAGGCGGACCCGCTTCGAGTGGAAAAGTGGCGAATGGTAAGACGGACGCTGCCGTTTTTCATTCTGCCAGTGATGGGGAAGTTGAATAAGGATTCATGATCGAACTGGTTTTAAGCAAAATCAAGGTGGACGAGACCCGCAGCGAGCAGGTCATTATCTTCCGTGAAAAAGATGGAAGCCGCTACCTCCCCGTAGTCATCGGCATTGCCGAAGTCAATGCCATTAAACTCAAACTCAGCAGAATCAAACCGCCCCGTCCTCTTACCCACGATTTGCTGCTTGATGTCGTCCAAAGTCTTGGTGCCAAACTCGAGAAAATTGTGATTGATAAATTGCAGCATAATACGTTTTACGCCAAAATTTACCTTAAGCGCCAAAACGGCGGAGGCGAAGTAACGATTGATGCCCGTCCGTCCGACAGTGTTGCGCTTGCCCTTCGTGCTGAAGTCCCGGTTTTTGTGGCCGAAGAAGTTATGGGTGCGGCCAGCGTGACCGAGTTTTAAAATGAAAACTTTCGACGTCGTTATTATTGGCGGAGGAGGCGCCGGCCTTACCGCAGCGCTTTATACCTCGCGTGCCAAACTAAATACTCTCCTTTTAGAAAAACTTGTTCCAGGCGGCCAAATCGCCCTTACCGATCTTGTGGAGAATTATCCCGGATTTCCGGAAGGCATCACCGGCGGTGAAATTTCCCAGCGCATGGAAAAACAAGCCAAGCGTTACGGAACACAAGTCGCTTACGAAGAAGTAAAAAGCCTGGTTAAAAATCCTTCCGGCACTTTTGAAATTAAAACAGCTTCTCAAACTTATGAAGCCCGCGCCTTGATTCTGGCGGCAGGGGCATCCTTCCGCACGCTTGGAGTTCAGCGTGAAAAGGAATTGACCGGCCGGGGAGTTTCTTATTGCGCGACTTGTGACGGCGCTTTCTTTAAGGAAAAAGATATTATTGTGGTGGGCGGAGGAGATTCCGCTATGCAGGAAGGGATTTTTCTCACACGCTTCGCCAAAAAAGTTTCTGTGATTCATCGCCGGGACAAATTGCGGGCCAGTCCGATTCTTCAGGAACGCGCCAAACAAAATACAAAAATTGATTTTGTCTGGGACACGGTGGTGGAAAAAATCCAGGGCGATAAAAAGGTCGAAGGCGTGACTTTGAAAAATCTCAAAACCCAGCAGGTCCGCGATTTTAAAACAGACGGTGTTTTTGTTTTTGTCGGTCATGAGCCCAATACCGCATTTGTGAAAGGTTTTGTTGAGTTGGATGATCACGGCTATGTCAAAACCGGCGAATCATTGACCACTTCCGTGCCGGGCGTTTTTGCGGCCGGTGAAATCCGCACCGGCGCTGTAAAGCAGCTTGTTTCCGCCTGCGGAGAAGGGTGCGAAGCCGCACTGGCCGCCCAGGCCTATTTGGAACATTGATTACCCGCTATTCTATTCTCCTCATAAGCCTTCTCGCTTTAATGGCTGGCTGCAGGCAGCAGATTCAATCTGCACCTGATTTTAAACTGCCCACGTTGGCTGACGCCTCTCAGGAAGTCACTCTCTCGGAAGTCTTAAAAGAGCATCCCGTTCTTCTTGTTTTTTGGGCCAGTTGGTGTCCTTCCTGTGTTGCAGAAATTCCCACACTGAATGAATGGAATGATAAATATCAAGCGCAGGGTTTGAAGATTTTCGGCGTCAACTTTCAGGAAACTCCCGAAACCATCCTGGAATTTTCCAAACAACTGCCTATCCGATATCCAATTTTGCTGGACCGGGACGGTCATGTGGCGGAACAATTTGGATTGGAAGGACTGCCGGCGGCCGTTTTAGTGGCCCAAAATGGAAAAATCATTTACTTTAGTTTCTCTTTGCCGCACAATATGCCCGAATTGCTCCATCAAGGCAGTTTAGAGAAAACAATTTAATGGCTCATCCCAAAGGAGGCTTTTGAATGGAAGCCAATCACAACTTTGATCCCATGATGAAACAGTTGATTCAGCTCTTGACCAGAATTTTGTCCCATCATTTTCCCCAGGAAAAGTTTTCAGACTTTAGTTCTCATAAAGACAAGAGCATAAATTTTAATCTTTATTTTCTCAATGTGGCGCCCCTTCCGGAAGATCTCGAAGATTGGGAAGATTTTGAGGAAGATGAAAGCGCTGGTTTGGATGCGGAAGCCGATACGATGGGCCGATTGAATTATGCAGATTTGGAGTTTTTGCGCCGGCACGGAATCCGGTTTTAACCCGCCTCATTTATCGAATTATCCTTTCTTATGAAGCGTAGCTACTTTTCCTTCTACCTGAAATTTGTCTGCGCTTTATGGTTTTTCTTCTTTTCAATCCTGCCTTATGGTTACTGTCTGGATAAATCTTTTGACCATTCTACTTGGGATCAATTTCTTAAAAAATTCGTCAATGAAAATGGCGATGTGGACTACAGCGCCGTCAAAGCGGACCCCGCCCTTTTAAACGAATACTTCCGCCAGCTGGAGGATATCGATGGCGAGGACTTTAAGGCAAATTGGCCGCGAGAGGAGAGAATGGCCATCTTTTTGAATGCGTATAATGCGGGGATCATTCGCGCGATTACGCGGGTTTATCCAGTTCCCAGCGTACAGAGCGTCCCTGGGGTATGGGAAAACTATGATATTAAAATTGCCGGTCATGCGTTCAGCCTCAACAATATTTTGGTCGACGGGCTTATCCGCACTTTCCGGGACGAAAAAATTCATCTCGTCCTTTCTGCCGGTGCGAAAAGTTCGCCGCGTCTTCGCGCCGAGGCCTTTACCGGCCCCAAAGTTGAAGGCCAGCTTTTTGTAGCGGTCAAAGAATTTGTGAATAATCCTAAAATGAATCAAATCACACCGGGCGAGAAAAAAATCCGGATTTCAGAACTGTTTAAATGGCATGCCGCCGATTTTCTTTTAGATTTCGGAAGCCGGGAAATTGATGAAAGATTTACCAATCTGGAAATGGCGGCCCTTTCCTTTTTAGCTCATTATTTGGACGATGAAGAAAAAGTGACTTATTTGGAAGAAAGAAATTATAAAATCCAATACCTTCCCTTTGATTGGAATTTGAATGACTGGCATTCTGAACAGAAAAAGGAACCAGCTTCTGCCTAAAACATCTCTTCGTATCTTGTGCCTGCAAGTCAATGCGGGCAGCAACCCGCAAAAAAACCTCGACCGCGTTTTTGGGCGCCTTGATCGATTGCGCGGCCGGTTCGACCTTATTGCCCTTCCTGAAAATTTTTGCTGGCGCGGCACCTCAAAAGATCTTTCCCAAATCTCTGAGCGTTTTTCTTCTGTTCTCAAACGCTTTCAAGCTTATGCGCGCAAGCGGCAAAGTGCTATTCTTCTTGGAAGTTTGATTGAGCCTTCAGCAAAGAAAAATAAATTTTGGAATACTTCCGTGTTAATTTCTCCGCAAGGGAAAATCGCCGCCCGGTATAGAAAAATACATCTTTTTGATATTGGAATGAAACAAGTGCAAGTTCAAGAATCCGCTCATATTTTGAGTGGGCATTCGATTGTCACCGGCCGCGTGGGAAAAATTAAAGCCGGGCTTACTATTTGTTATGATTTGCGTTTTCCCGAGCTTTATCGCCAACTGAGTTTGCGCGGAACAAAAATTATCTTTGTTCCTTCTAACTTCACTTATCAGACGGGCAAAGCCCATTGGGAAATTCTGCTTAAAGCGCGAGCAATTGAAAATCAGGTTTTTATTGTGGCGCCGGCTCAAGCCGGTAAAAATCCGGCTTCCGGAATTCGAAGTTTTGGAACCAGTTTGATTCTGGATCCGTGGGGGAATGTGCTGGCTCGGGCCGGCCGTTCTCGTGAAGAATCGATTTTTGCTTCCTTGGATATGAAGAAATTAGACCAACTGCGAAAGACCTTTCCCGTTTTAAAACACAGACGCCTTCTTTCGTAACCTCTTAATCCACCATTAGTTAAGCATTCCTTGAAAAGAGATTGACAGCGAAGGGGCTAATCCATAAGATATGCCCCTACTTGAAGTTAGGAGAAAAACACTTTATGTCACAATATGCCATTATCAATACGGGTTCAAAGCAATATCGGGTTGAGCCCAATCATGTGATTGAAATCGAAAGATTTGATTTCCCCGAGGATCAAAAACAAGTCACTCTGGATCAAGTCCTGCTTGTGCGTGACGGTGAAAAAATCCATGTCGGAAATCCTTGGGTTAAAGGCGCGAGTGTTCTTTGCGATAATTTGGGCGAATTCCGCGGCCCCAAAGTAGTTTCTCTCAAATACCGCCGGCGTAAAGCTTCCCGTAAAAAACATGGGCACCGCCAGGACCTGCTCCGGCTTCTAGTCAAAGAAATTAAATTCTAATTTTTGAGGTCTTCAGATGGCGCATACAAAAAGTCAGGGTAGTACAACTAATGGACGCGACTCCAATTCCAAACGTCTCGGAGTTAAAGTTTATGGCGGACAATTTGTGCGGGCGGGCGGTATTATTGTTCGTCAGCGCGGTAATCGTTTTCGTCCCGGCCTTTTTGTGGGACGGGGAAATGATTTTACGCTTTTCGCAAAACGCGATGGCGTGGTTGAATTTAAGACGAATAAAACCGTTAGTATTATCCCGTCGAATTAAATCCAAATTTACAAATCAAAGGGTCCGGCTAAAAGGCCGGGCCCTTTTTCTTTTATCCCATGCTCATTGATCATGTTCACGTTTTAATCCAGGCAGGAAGCGGCGGCAACGGATGCGAAAGTTTTTTCCGTCGCACCGATAAAAAACTCGTTCCCAATGGCGGTGACGGAGGGAACGGGGGCGCAGTGATTTTTCAATCTTCCACAAACGCGCCTTCTCTTTCGAGTTTTCGTTTGAGGCAGCATTTGATCGCCGAATCGGGCGGTCATGGCGGCAGCAATCGCAAGCGCGGGAAAAACGGAGAAGATTTGATTGTTCGAGTACCCGTGGGAACAAGGATTATGGATCGCCAGCGCAAATTCATGATTCGTGATTTGGCCAAAGACGGGGAAGAAGTCACTATTCTTGAAGGAGCCAAAGGCGGTGTCGGAAATTACGGCGGCAAACAGGCTACTCAGGGGAATAAAGGTGAAATCCTTGATCTCGAGTTAAGTTTTCGCTTGATGGCAGATTTTGTGCTGGTCGGCCTTCCCAATTCCGGAAAGACGGCGATTCTTAATTATTTGACCCGGTCCCAAGCCAAGGAAGAATCTTATCCTTTTTCCACCAAATCACCAGAGCTTGGTGCTTATTCGATTTCCGATATGGAAACAGTAACGCTTTGTGAACTTCCTTCAATTTATTCCGGCTCTCACGAAGGGCGTGGAATGGGAACGGGTTTTCTCAGGCATCTTGAAAATGCCAAGGTCATTTTGCTGGTGATTGATCCGGCTTCAAAATTTTCCGAATCTCTTAGCGATGGCCTCAAAATCCTGAGAAAAGAAATCGAGATTTACCGAAAAGAATTTCTCGAAATTCCAACGGCTGTGGTCGTCAATAAGATGGACCTTCCCGAAGCCAAGGAAAAGACGAAAAAGTTTAATGCCGGAAAAGACGTTCCCAAATTTTTGGTTTCCGCTAAAACCGGAGAGGGAATGGCAGCCCTAGGAAAATTTTTAAAAGAAAGGTATGAATTAGCAACCCATGCGTGATCCGCTTCAATCTGCCCAGCGCATTGTCATCAAAGCCGGCACCAGTATTTTGACCTCGCGCGCGACAGGACTTTTTTCCGGCCAGAATTTAAAACGGCTTGGGACCGAGATCAGTAATTTAATCGACCAGAAAAAAGAAGTCGTCCTCGTCAGCTCAGGGGCTATTGCTTTTGGAATGGAAACTTGCAGATTCGAAAAACGGCCCAAAGAAATGGCTGTTCTTCAAGCCGTTGCCGCGATCGGGCAGGGGAAGTTGATGCATGCTTATGAAAAATTATTCTCCAAAAAAAAACTTCACACCGCTCAGCTTCTTTTGACGCGGGATGGACTCGAAACAAGAAAACGTTTTTTGATTGCGCGTCAGACTTTAAAAACTTTGCTCGGGATGAAAAATGACGCTGGACGCATGAGTGTTCTGCCGATTGTGAATGAGAATGATACGGTGGCCACCGATGAAATTGCTTTCGGAGATAATGATATTCTATCGGTGCATGTGGCCCATTTGATTCAGGCTGATCTTTTGGTCATTCTCTCGGACGTCGATGGGTTTTTCTTGAAAGACGGGACTCGTTTGAGACAGGTTTCGCGAAAAGAAGAAATTGACCAGGAACTTGTGCGCCATCTCCGCGACACGGCGAAAGATAAAACCGTGGGAGGCATGAAAGCAAAGCTTTCCGCCGCCAGAACCGCCATGCGCCTTGGTATTCCGCTTCTAATGGTCAATGGACATGAGCCAGGCATTATCAGCAAGGCTTTGGCAGGAGAAGACATCGGGACTTTTTTTATGGCAGGAAGGGAACATAACAGTGACCGGAAAAAGTGGATCGCTTTTTCTGCGGCGCGGCGCGGCACTGTGATTGTGGATTCCGGTGCGGCCAATGCGCTTGAAGAATCTTATCGCAGTCTGCTTCCAAGCGGTGTGACAAGAACGCGCGGTTCTTTCGAGCGCGGTGACGTGGTCGAACTCGAAAATCAGTCTGGCCGTGTGATCGGCCGCGGAGTGGTCCGGTATTCCAGCCGCGAGATCAGCCAATTGGCCGGAAAAAAAACCGGTGAAATCGAAACCATCTTAGGGTATAAACTTTATGACGAAATTATTCATCGAAATGATTTGGTGATTTGGTGAAAAAATCCTGGGAAAAATCCATTCTTGTTATGCTCAAGCGCGCGCGTGAAGCTTCGGGCCCGGCCTCTCAATTGTCATCCAAAGTAAAATCAAAAATTCTAAAAGATGTGGCGGCGCGGCTTAAAAAAGAAACATCAAGCATCCTTAGAGAAAACTCGAAAGACTTGAAAGAAGCGCGCCAAAACGGACTCAGTTCGGCCATGATTGACCGGCTGACCTTGACCAAGCAAAGAATCGCGGATATGGCCAAAGGAGTTGAAGCCGTTGCAGCGCTTCCCGACCCCATTGGAAAAGTGACTTCTAGCTGGAAACGCCCGAATGGGCTTCGTATTTCGCGTGTTGTCGTCCCATTGGGCGTCATTCTGATTATTTATGAATCCCGGCCAAATGTGACAGTTGAATGCGCTTCGCTTTGCCTCAAAAGCGGCAATACCGTAATTTTGCGCGGGGGACGTGAGGCCTTTTATTCCAATCGTGCCCTTGTGAAAATTTTCACGGATGTTTTGAAGACGCATCATTTGCCAGAAGGCTGCGTGAGTTTTGTTCAAACCACAGACCGCGATGCCGTCGATTTTCTTTTGAAGCGTGATCAGGATATTCATCTCGTCATTCCGAGAGGGGGCGAGGCCCTTATCCGCAAAGTGGCGGAAATTTCCCGTATTCCCGTGATCAAACATTATCAAGGGATATGCCATGTTTATGTGGACGAAAAGGCGGATCTCAAGAAAGCTTTAAATATTGCTTACAATGCCAAAATGCAAAGACCTGGTGTCTGCAATGCCATGGAAACTCTTTTAGTTCATGAAAAAATTGCGGGCCGGTTCCTTCCTCTTTTGGGAGAAAAACTTCGCGAAGGAGGCTGCGAAATACGCGGCGATCAAAAAACCTGTCAGGCTCTGCCTTGGGCAAAAAATGCTCAAGCCAATGATTATGGCCATGAATTTCTCGATAAAATTCTTGCCATTAAAGTAGTGCCGGGTCTTGAAGAAGCGATTGAACATATTCAGCGCTTCGGATCGCAGCATACGGATGCGATTGTTACCAAAAATCGCCGGTCCGCCGACATTTTTAAAAAGCAGGTGGATTCTTCTTCTGTCATGGTGAATGCATCCACTCGTTTTTCCGACGGCTTTCAGTACGGCTTTGGCGCTGAAATCGGTATTTCGACCGACAAAATTCATGCCCGGGGTCCCATGGGGCTTGAGGGTTTGACCTCATACAAATATCTCGTGGAGGGGCATGGGCAAGTCCGTTCATGAAAAAAAGGATGAGCGAAAGTTAAAAATCGGCATTTTGGGAGGAACTTTTGATCCTATCCACTTCGGGCATCTGTCGTTGGCCCGGCATGCGAAAGATCAATTTCATCTCGATAAAGTCCTTTTTATTCCTGCTTTGATTCCTCCGCATAAGCTTTCCCGCCGCGATATAACTCCCGCACCTTATCGATATCACATGGTAGAATTGGCAATTCAAAATCAGCCGGAGTTTGAAATTTCTGATTTGGAACTTAACCGGCCCGATATTTCTTATACCGTCGATACTTTAAGGGATCTTGAGAAAACATACCCTCAAAGTGAATTTTATTTGATTGTCGGCGCTGATACCCTTGCCGAGGTTCCGCACTGGCATGAAAGCGAAGAAATCATGAATAAGGTTAAGTTTTTGGCAGCAAAGCGCGAAATTGAAGGAGAGACGAAAATCCATTCAGCCTACATTCATTGGATTAATATGCCGCTTTTTAAAATTAGTTCTTCGCAGATACGTCGTTTTATTTCAAATGGGCAATCTGCCGCCGAGTGGCTTCCGGAGGCCGTAGGCCGTTATATTCAAGAGATGAAACTTTACCAGAATCATTCCTGATGGGAACTTTGGGACATTTTCTCATTGCCATTTTTTGCATGATTGCTTCCGGTCTTTTTTCCGCGACCGAAACGGCCCTTTTTTCTCTTTCCAAAATCGAGAAACGGCGGCTTGCTGAAAGGCATCCGAGAGTCTGGAAATGGATTGCCAACCATTTGGAACATCCCCGCCGTACTCTCTTGACCATTTTAATCGGCAATCTTTTTGTGAATACTCTGGTTGCCTCCCTAGTGACTTTGATTGTCTCTTCCCTTTGGGGGCCGAGATATTTAACGTTTGGGATTGCTATTTTTACGGTCGTTTTTATTTTCTTCTGTGAAATCTTACCCAAAGTCATTTCCGTTCGCAAAGATGAAAAAGTCGCCATGTTGACGGCCTTTCCCTTGGAAATCATCGCCGTTCTTCTTTCTCCCATTCGCCGCGTGACACGTTTTGTGACCGATTGGATTGTTTCTTTTCTGATTCATGAAAAGAAAGAACATGTGGATGTGATTTCCGAAGAAGAGCTCAAAGCCCTTGTGAAAATCGGAGAAGAAGAAGGCGTCATTGATCGCGATGAAAGGAAAATGATTCAAAAGTTTTTTGAGCTTGGTGAACGCCCTGTCCGTACCATTATGACTCCGCGCATTGATATGGTAGCGCTTGATGCGGAAGATCCTTCGGCAAAGCATGTGGAGATGATGAAAAAATATCATTTTTCTTCTTTTCCCGTGTATCAAGGATCCCCGGACAATATTCTCGGAGTCCTTTTCGTGCAGGACTATATGCTGAATTCGGCAAAAGGAATCCAAGGAGTTTTAAAACAGCCTATTTTTATTCCTGAAACCAAACGCATTGACGATTTGCTGGAGGATTTTCGCCGGATTGGAGAGCGTCTGGCCATTTGTGTGGATGAATATGGAGGAACGGCAGGAATTGTCACGCTCGAAGATATTTTGGAAGAAATTTTTGGAGAATTTTACGATGAATATGCAGCGGTCACAAATCCTATTCGCAAATTAAGTGATCGTGAATATCTGGTAGAGGCCAAAATTTCACTGGTGGAATTTAACGAGTTTTTCTCCACTCATTTTGAAAGTAAAGAGATCAGCACTTTGGGTGGATTGATCCTTGAGAAAATGGGAAAAGTCCCTGAAAAGGGAAAGGTGCTCGAGCTGGACAAACATGAAGTCCGGATTCATGATGTTATTCGCCAGCGCATTAAAACTGTGATTGTGAGGCAAATCCATGATTAGTCTCGCACTGGCTTTTTTCATGTGCCTGCTTCTCTCGGTTTTTTTCAATGCTGCAGAAATGGCTTTTGTCTCGACTAATAAATTGAAACTCAGAGAACTTTCTGACAAGGGAGATTTTCCGGCACGTGTCGTTCTTCATCTTTATCATTATCCCCAGCGGTTTTTAACGACTCTCCTTGTTTGCAATAATGTAGTCAATTTGGCGGGGACCGCGGTCTTTACCGTCATGCTTCAGGTTTATCTAGGAATTGCCAATGAATGGGTCGTCACTGCCATTTTGGCTCCTGTCCTGATCGTTTTTGGAGAAATGGTGCCGAAGGATTACGGGCGTTTACAATCCCGGCAATTTTTACTTCGCCACAGTTATTTGCTCGATATTATTTCCCGTTTATTTTATTATCCGACGCTTTTGATTTTGAAAGCCGTGGATTTCTTTTTAGGGCCGTTTGGAATGACTACGCGTAAAAGTATTTTTGTGGATGAAGAAGAATTCCATCTCCTGATTGAAGAAAGCGCCAAAAGCGGGGTAATGACGCATCATGAAAAGCAATTGATCGATACCATTCTTAACTTTGAACGGACTCATGTGGAATTGGTCATGGTCGGTGTGGATAAAATTTCCAAAGTTCCTTTGACGGGAAAAGTCGCGGATGTTAAAGATATTGCACGCCGCACAGGTGCAAAAATGGTATTGATCTACGAAGAAATTCCCACTTTGATTGTCGGAATGATTTATGTGTTTGATCTTCTTTTTGATGAGAATGATAATCAGGGGTTGAAAAATTATCTTCGTTCCCCGATCTTTCTTTCCCGGAAAACTTCTGTAGAAAAAGCCTTTTTGACTTTGCAACAAAAAAGGCAGTCTTTCGCGGTAGTCACGGACGATCACGGAGAAGTGATCGGCGCCGTTCCGATTGAAAGACTTCTCGCCGTATGAGATTTTTAAGCAAGATTTTTTTCCTTTTTTTCCTTATATTCTCCGCGCCTCTTTATGCCTATACCGAACACATTGCGGCTCCACTCGAAGATATTTGGAAAGCCAGCCAAGAAGCCCTTAAGCCCTATGGAATTCTTAAATCGGATGAGAAAAACAGCATTTTGGAAAGCCGCTGGATTCAAGAGAAGGTAACGCGGGAACATCATCTATTCATTACGGCGTTAAAAAAAGACTATTGGCGGCGTATGCGTATCCGGGTCCGGCTTAAAAAGACCGAATACAGTACGCGCATTGAGGTGCGAGGGAGTTATCAATACCGTGCTGTGGATGCTCCATGGCATGGCGTGTGGCGGCCCCTGAAAGTGACGGGTCAGGACCGGGAGCGGGAACGTGATTTTTTCTTTAAAATTCTTAGGCAGCTTGAGCAAGACAAGCTAAGTAAAGCTTTGTAGCATGAAGCCGAAAACTATACAAATACTATCTTCTTTTTTAACTCACCTTGAGGGGGTTCTTCATTGCGGGTTATTGCAATCGCTAATCAGAAAGGAGGCTGCGGGAAAACTACCACAAGCATTAATTTTGCCGCATGTTTGGCGCATTTAGGTAAAAGAGTCCTCATTGTCGACCTTGATCCTCAAGGTCATTCCACCTGCGGTCTTGGTATTCATGCCGAAAAACTTTCCTGGACGATTTACGATCTCTTAAAAGGCGGCGGTCATGGCAGACAGACGTCGTGGCCGGAAGTACTGCGCGAGATCAGCCCTAATTTATATGTAACGCCTTCCTATAGTATTCTCAGCGCCCTTGAAGAAGAACTGGTTTATCAGCCGGATTGTTTTAAACGGCTCAAGCATGAATTAGAAGGCGAGAGCTTCAGCGAATTGAAATTCCATTATGTGATTTTGGATTGTCCTCCCAATCTCGGAGTTTTAACTTTCAATGCCCTCGAAGCTGCCGATGAAATTTTTATCCCTATTGAGCCTTCCTTTTTTTCTCTGCACGGTTTGGGAAAAATCAGTGAAACCGTTCAAGCTGTCAATCAACGCCGGCCGATTCCTTTAGAACTCCATGCTCTCCTAACGATTTTTGATTCCCGCACCCGTTTCGCGCGTGAAGTGTATGATGAAGTCAAAACCCATTTTAAAAGCCGCTTATTCCGCGCCATTATTCACGAAAGCGTTCTTTTAAAGGAAGCTGCCAGCGCGGGGGAAAGTATTGTCCAATATGCTATGGATTCGCCGCCCTTTCGTGATTATTTCAATCTTGCTGTGGAGTATTTGGAAAGAGAATGGAACCGTCTTCTTCCTGAAGAGGAATTGGGCTGGGAAAATCTTCTTTTAAACCGCTATGGGCCTCGCCGCGTGATCGGCGGAATTCTTTTTCAAATTATAAGTAAGAATGCCAGGACCGTGGAAATTGCCGGAGATTTCAATCATTGGATTCCTGAATCTTTGGTCAAAAGAAGTGAAGACGGATTGTGGCAGAAGGTGATTCCGATTCAACGAGGGTCGTATCGCTATAAATTTATTGTGGATGGGGAATGGCAAATGGATCCGGAATATCCGGTGCAGAAACAAAATGATTTTGGGACTTATGATTCTTATTTGGAACTTGTTTGAGGTGAAAGATGGAAATACGTAAATTAAAACGGGGTTTAAGGGATGTTTCGCCGCTTTTCGGGAATGTCGAAGAGCTAGCGACTCTTTTGCCGCCGCCTTCGCATTTGAATGTCTCCAGCCGTTCGCTTGAAATTTTAAATGTTTTCAGTGCTAATCATCCTGAAGAATCTCTTTTTTACAATACCTATGTGGCTTCTAAAATTGCAGCAGATCATTTTCCTTCGAATGTTATTTCTCTCGAGCCCTTTTACCGGCCGGATTCAATTCATTTGCGAAAACCTCAAGAATCACAGCCGTTTAATACCCGTTTAAAACATTTTTCCCTTTCTTGGGAACAATTTGACAAAATCATTTCAAAGCCGGTTCATCCAAACAGTTTTAATCCTCTGATGCCTCAAACTATTTTTATTGATTTTAATCACAGCAAAATTCCTTATCCGGAGAAAATCCTTGCGGTTTTGAATAAATGGATTCTCCTGATCCGTCCCAATCTAGAAAGTCTTACGGAAACTTATAAGATGATCAAGGCTGCGAAGCCAATCAATCCGCATTTGGAATATTTTATCTTTTTAGATGCTGAACTGCCGGAATCTGAAAGCAGCCCTCTCTTTGAGCAGTTCTCCGAAGTAGTCGCCAAATATTTGGGGATTAATCTGATTTGGCTGGGAGAGCTCTCTTTTTTTAATCCTTCCGCTGCTTCCACAAGCGTGGCGAGGCTTGATCACCTTTTTCTGGATTCCCAGCCTCCTATTCATTCCCCGGCAAAAGTTTCACTGGCGCAGTTTGTTCAACCCGTTTCCGATTCTGTGGTAGGCCATGCCAGCTGATTTCAAGATTTTTCAGATTGAAAGCCGCCGTGAAGAAAATCATGAAAAAATCCAAGCGGCTCTGAAGCAGGCTTTGCAGGATTTGTATTCTTCATCTCTCATAACCTGTGCCCCTCCTCATCCTTACGACCTTGAATGTAATTTCTTTTTCCGCACTAAAGAAGGAATTTTATGGGCGAGGATTTTTTACGAATCTTTATCCCACGTCTGCTTTGAAAATCTGATTGAAGAATTTGGAGCCTTGGCGGACAGGATGAAGGAAAAAATCAGCGTCTGCGTTTTCTTTCCTTCGGTGGGGCGGGGGATTGCTGAGGCGTTCCGGTCGGCCGCGAATCTCAGAAAAAATTTGATTATCAATTCTGCGACCACTCGTTTCTTCGAATATTCCTTTTTATGGTCTCAAACCGAAGAAGAAGGGCTCGCGCTTAAACAGTGGCATCTTTTGCCGGAAGCAGTGTCTGTTTCGGTCCAAAGTCCTGCTGCGACGGCCGGAAAATTGCCCGAAGATTATCATTTTTTCAAGTACGCCCGGTTGTCGGCCCCTGAATTGGAAGCCTTGCTGGAAATTGCCCATCGTCTGAAAAAAGCCTAGTTCCTCTTAGCTGCCGGCCTCAGATTTTTTCTCTCTTGATGGGGTGGGGAATCTTCCCTATAATCAACTTTCTATGGCACCCCAGGTCAAAGACAATATTACAGCCCTCAAGAAAGCCCAGGAAATCGACCGGGAAATTTATCTGGCCCAGGAACAGCTTAAAGAAATTCCTGAGGAGATTGCTCGGTTGAAGCAGGAATTAGAAGTCGAAAAAGGGCATTTAAAAGAGCTCGATGGCGTCCTCAAGAAACTGCAGCTAGCTCAGAAACAAAAAGAAGGCGAGCTTGCGCAAAAAGAGGCCAATGTCAAAAAATTGGACGGCCAGCTCAGCCAGGTTAAAACCAACAAAGAATACAGCGCCCTCCAGCAAGAAATCGCGTCCTTGAAAGCTGATAACTCTCTTTTGGAAGAAGAGATCATACGCCTTCTCGATGAAATTGAAGCGGCCCACGAAGAAGTCAGAAAAGAATCGGAACGTCTCAAGCAGTGTGAGAAAGAGTTTTCCGGTAAAGAAGCACAACTTTCCCAGAAACAAAAAGAGCTTCAGGGGAATGCCGAAAAATTAAAAAGCGAACGCGAACAATTTGTTTCTCAGGTCCTTCCAGAAATCCGCAGTCTTTATGAGACAGTGATTCAAAAAAAATCCGGCATTGCCTTGGCCAAAGTCAACGGAGAGAATTGTGGCGCCTGCCAAATCAAACTCCGTCCTCAGCTCGTGAATGAAATTCTCATGGGGCAAAACGTTGTCCTGTGCGAGAGCTGTTCCCGCATTTTGTACGTCGAAGAATAATTCCCGCACCCTTGCAAAAGGGGTGATCTGCCCAAAATGGGGGGATTAGCAGTCTTTTCCCAGTTTCCCCCTTTTTCCCATTCCTAGTGTTCCTTTTGGCCCCAGCCCTCTAAATGTTGTATTTCCCTAGCTATTTCAACGGGTTATAAAAAAAAGCTATTGACGAGGTATTCAGCCCTGGATATACTTCGGTCGATAATAAAGTGGTAGAAAGTGGTGGAAAGTGGTAACTAGAAAGGAAAAGGCCGTCCATGTTCTACGGGGAATTTGAACACGCATTAGATGGGAAAGGCCGCGTGATTATCCCGGCAAGATTCCGGGAAATCTTTAAAGAGCATTACGCGGAAAAATTTTTCATCACACGCGGACTGGATCGCTGCCTTTTTGTGTTCACGGAAGAATCCTGGAAAACTCAGGAGAAAAAATTTCGTGAGATGCCCTTCACTAAGACTGAATCCCGAAAATTCAACCGGCTTTATTTTTCAGGCGCCTGTGACGTGGTTTGTGACAAGCAGGGAAGGATTTTGATTCCGGACTATCTGAAACAATACGGAGAAATTAAAGAAGACGTGGTCATTATCGGAGTTTCGGACCGTATTGAAATTTGGGCGAAGGAAAAGTGGCGTGAGTTTTATAAATCCAATCAAGATCAATTTGAAGATTTGGCAGAAAAACTGATTACCGACTAAACGCGGAGGAAAGAATGGCATATCGTTCAAGGGCAAAAATGGGAGTCGATGTCTTAAAATTCGAAGGGGACCTGGATGCTCTGTCCATGGTCAAAATGAAAAATCGTTTAACGCGGCTTCTGAATAAAAATCATAAGAAGCTCCTTCTTGATTTGGGCCGCGCACGGCGTGTGGAATTGGCCGGTCTCGGTATTTTGGTCGACCGCCTAATGAAAGTGCGCGCCCAAAAAGGGGACATCAAACTTTGCAACCTTCGTCCCGAAGTAGAACAGACCTTTCGAATGATCGGTGTGGGTGATCTGATGGAATTTTTTCGATCCGAAGAGGAAGCGATTCGGAGCTTTGTTTCATAGTCCCGTTCTTTTAAAAGAAGTACTCGATTTTCTCGCCCTCAAACCGGGCGCCGTGGTGGTGGACGGAACCCTCGGCAGTGGAGGGCATGCCATTGAAATCTTGCAAAGAATCGGAACCAATGGCAAACTGATCGCGATTGATCAAGATGCGGCAGCCATCGAACGATGCAAAAGGCGGTTTCAAGATTCACCCAACTTTTTGTTTTATCAAGAAAATTTTAAAAATCTCGGAATTATTTTAAGAACTCTAAATATTTCGAAAGTGAATGCCGTAATACTTGATGTCGGTTTTTCATCGGATCAAATCCAGGATCCCGAACGGGGATTCAGTTTTGAAAAGCCGGGGCCGCTGGATATGCGGATGGACAAGCGTAGTGAATTAACAGCACGCGACCTTGTCAACGATCTTTCAAAAGAGGAACTTGAAAAAATTTTCTGGGAGTACGGGGAAGAGCGCCGGGCAGCAAGAATTGCCGAAACTATTTTGCGCGAGCGTTTGATTCGGCCGATCGAAACGACGGACCAACTGGCCGAAGTGGTTTCAAAATCTTTTTCGGGCAAATTTCCCGTCAAGAAAGGCAGCCGCCCGCACTGGATGAAGCGTCATCCTGCGACAAGAGTTTTTCAGGCCCTAAGAATTGCCGTCAATGATGAACTTGGTGTTTTAAAAGAGGGCCTGCCGGAAATCTGGCGTTATGTCGGTTCAAAAGGACGGCTGGCGGTCATCACGTTTCACTCTTTAGAAGACCGTATCGTCAAATGGCAGTTTCGCGGATGGGCCGAAGCGGGAGAAGGCAAGCTGGTGAACAAAAAGCCGCTCCAGCCAACGCGGGATGAAATGAAAGTTAACCCAAGATCACGAAGCGCAAAATTGCGGGTGATAGAAAAATTATGAAAGGCATAGGCAAATTTCTAGCGGGGCTCGGACTAGGAATATTCTTTCTTCTTCTCTATGTCCATCTTCAAATTGCCACGTTTCAAGTGTCTTATTCGATTAATACTCAGTCCCGTCGTCTTGCAAAAAGCGGTGAAGCGTATCGTCTCCTGAAATTCGAAGTTGACCAGCTGCGGGCCCCCCGGCTCCTCGAGCAAAAAATGAAAGACATGCAAATCGACCTGGCCCTTCCCAAAGAAGTTCAAGTAGTAAAAATTCCGGCTCCTCCTCCAGCAACAGAATCCTTGTCCAACGTTTCGCTCAAACCTCTTTCTGACGGCCTGATGGATTTTCTTGGTCGTTGGGTCAAGGTTGCACAAGCCAAAACCGACTAACGTTTTATTATGTCCCCAGTGATTTCCAACCGGCGTTTTTGGATCACTAACTTTTTTCTATTCTCGTTTTTCCTGATTATTTTTTATCAGCTCCTTCAACTCATGGTCATCCGCCGTCCGGCCTTTCAAAAACTGGCGGCCAAACAACATCGACTTGTCGTGGAAGTTCCGCCCCTTCGCGGTCAAATTGTGGATCGAAAAGGCCGGGAACTCGCCACCAATCTCAAAGTCCCTTCGATTTATGCCGTCCCGCGTTTAATCAGCAAGAACGACCGCGCGGACCTTGCCAAAAAAGCAAGCCGCATCCTGGGCCTTAATGAAAAATTTTTATTGGAACGATTGAGCCGCAACAAATCCTTTGTCTGGCTCAAGCGCAAAGTTTCTTCCGCTGAAGCAGAAAAAATTTCCAAACTTGCCAATCCCGCCTTCGGCATTCTCGAAGAATATAAACGTTTTTATCCGCAAGGGGATTTACTGGCACAGATTTTGGGATTCACCAATACCGACAACGCCGGTCTTGAAGGCATTGAACTTTATTTAAACCGGGAACTCGAAGGGCGGCCGGGGAAACGTTACACGAAACGTGATGCCCTGGGACGCGAAATCAAAGCCTTTGAAGTCAAAACTATTCCCGCTCTCGACGGTCATCGCGTGACGCTTACCATTGATCAATACGTTCAATATTTAACGGAACGTGCGCTGGATCGTGCTTTCACAACTTGGAAAGCGCAGGGAGGCTGGGCCATTGTCATGGAGGCCAAAACCGGCAAAGTAATTGCGATGGCCAATCGTCCGACGTTTAATCCAAACGATTATGAAAAGTCCATGCCTGCAACAAGACGCAATCGCGCTATTACGGACATGTATGAGCCGGGTTCGGTTTTTAAAATCGTTACGGCAAGCGCTGTGCTCAATGAAAACAAGGTGACGACAGAGAGCATATTCGATTGTGAAAACGGGGCTTATCGATACGGTTCTAAAGTGTTGCATGATGTTCACCCGTACGGCAAATTAAGCTTCGCAGATGTGCTCGTTAAATCGAGTAATATCGGAACGGTGAAAATTGCCTCACGCCTCGAGCCCAAAGTTTTCCAAAGTTATATCGAAGCCTTTGGATTTGGAAAGCTTAGCGGCATTGATCTTCCCGGAGAAGTCCCGGGTTATACGCGTCCGCCTTCACTTTGGTCCAAAACATCGCCCTACAATATCCCTATGGGTCAGGAAATTTTGGTGAACACACTTCAAATGACAGTGGCCATGGCTGTGATTGCCAATGGTGGAAATTTAGTGTCGCCGTATATGATTGAACGGATTCAAGACCAAGCCGGTGTGACGCTGCGGGAAAGAAAGCCCCAGGTCAAACATCGCGTGATACGTCCTGAGGTGGCACAAACCATGCGGCAAATTTTAACGCGTGTGGTGGAAGAGGGAACTGGGAAAAAAGCCCATATTGACGGCATTCCCGTGGGCGGAAAAACCGGAACCGCGCAAAAAGTTCTGTCAGGAGGACGCGGTTATTCCCACAGTGATTTTATTTCTTCATTCATTGGTTTTGCTCCAGCGGATGATCCGATCCTTGTCATGACGGTTGTTTTGGACAATCCCAAACCGCTTTATTATGGAGGCACGGTCTCAGCCCCGGTTTTCAAGGAAGTGATGGAAGCAGCACTTTATTCGGCGGGGTATGTTCCTCACAACGCGAAGACGTTGGAAGAAATTAGGAGTGCCGGAGACCTTGGAAAAAATCCACCACCCGTTGAGTTAGGCGACTCCCGGGGTAAAGCAGTTCCGCTTCCGGCAGCCCAGCCGGCGACGTAACATTAATTTCAATCAGTCTTTCCATCATCACATCAATTCCCACAAAATAAAGTTTTTCCTTTAAAAGCACGGGCTTTAAATCGCGGACAAGGGCCTTTTCCCACGCCGTAATTTTAGTCACATGGAAAGTCCCGCCTTGGGAGAGATTGGCCCGGAAATCCCCGCGGGCAAATCTCTTTTCATAAGCGGACAGGATCTCGCCATTCAAAATCAAAATCCGTTTGTCCCCTACAATTCCGGGGCCCTGTAAGAATCGTTGTGCCAAAATGATTTGCGAACCAGATTTCGTGGCATTTTTGGTCATTGTTTTTCGCCGTCCGTTTTTTTGCCGTAAAAGAGTAATCCCTTCGCCGCCTTTTTGATTAAGAATTTTCAAGACGAGGTCCGATTTTATTTTTTTCTGAAATTCCAAGATTTTGTCGGAGCTGGAAGTCACGATTGTTTCTGGCATCCATTTCGAGAAAATAATCCCGGCCAATTTCTCATTGGCATTTCTAACTCCGCGCGGGTGATTAACAATCGTCACTTTGCCGGCTGCCAGTTCCAGAATATAAGTCAGATAAAGATAATTCAAATCAAAGGGAGGGTCTTTGCGAAGCATGACGAGATCAAAATCCTCCAGGCGAAATTGGGCAGGAGGGCCTACACGATAACTTTTTGCACTAAGAACAGAAATTTTTTGGGCATGGCAGCGGACATCACGGTTTTCCAGCCAAATATCTGGGGAGTCCGTGTACCAAGTTTCGCCATTTTGGCGCACAAATTCTTGAAGAATGGCAAAAGACGTGACAAGTTCTACCTCACGGCAAGGCAAAGGATCGATAATGAAAAGAACACGCATAGGATTCCCCGATTGTTTTCTTGAAGTAAAAAAGCTATTCTATTTAAATCCTCGAGCTGTTGAAAGGAGTATTATTTGAGTACCTTGACCGGAGAAGCCCATTCCAAAGTCCTCGCTTCCGAGGCGGATCTTTCCCGTTATTTTCATGCTTTCGCAAAGTCTCAAGACTGCATGCGCGTGGGAATTGAAGCCGAATTTTTCGGAGTTCATGCGCAAACCGGGCAGGCACTTCCTTATGAAGGCGAGGGGGGAATTCAGGCAATTTTACGGGGTCTTTCTCAAAAATTCCAGTATGAACCTATTCTCGAACAGGGAAATATTATTGCCCTCCGCCGCGGTAAAACCTTCATCACGCTTGAACCCGGCGCGCAGGTTGAATTAAGCGCAGAACCGGTTTGGAATGTTTTTGAAATTGAGGAGCAGCTTAATACTTTTTTCCATGAACTGCTTGAGATCTCACGTGATTTTCCCGGCACTTCATGGCTTGCCGCCGGATTTCATCCTTTTAGCCGGATTGATCAAACTCCGTTTGTTCCGAAAACGCGCTACAAGATTATGGAAAAGCATTTTAAAACTCATGGCACTCAGTCCCATGAAATGATGAGAAGAACGGCCACCAATCAAATCAATTTTGATTACTTGAGTGAATCCCATGCGATGGAAAGTTTGAGAGTTTCACTGGGGATTACTTCCATGGTCACCGCGATGTTTGCCAATTCTGCTTTCGCCGAAGGCCGTCCAAACGGATTTATTTGTAAACGCCTTGATGTTTGGAATCATACCGACCCTGACCGTTCAGGTTTAATTGTGGAATTCACCAAGCTTGGCAAAACTTTTCAGGATTATTTGCGCTATCTTTTGGACATGCCGGTTATTTTTATTGTCCGTCAGCAGGAATGGATCCCGCTTAAGCAGATGACCTTTCGCAAATTCATCCAAGAAGGCTATCGTGGAGAAAAGGCAACGGTAGGAGATTTCGAACTTCATCTGAGTTCGGCTTTTCCCGAAGTCCGTCTCAAACAATATCTCGAAATCCGCGGCGTGGATTGCCAAGCCCCATATTTGATTCCCGCCGTGGCAGCGTTTTGGAAAGGTATTCTTTATGATTCCGACACCCGCGATAAAGCTTGGGAGTTGGTTTCTTTTGCTTCCGAAAAAGACCGTTTAAATTTACATCACTCAGTCCCGCGAGAAGGTCTGAGCGCCAAACTTGGCAGCAAACCCATTCTTCCGATTGTTCGCGAACTCGTGGAACTTTCCTGCCGCGGCCTTTCCAAACAAAAAGTGACGGATACGGCCCGCAATGAATGTTTTTTTCTAGAAAGAATACGAGCAAAAATTATCCGGCCCGGTAAATCTCCGGCTGAAACCCTTCTGGAAAAATGGGAAGGGGAGTTGGCCAAAAACCCCTCAAAGCTGCTTGATTATCTAAAGATTAAGCAAGGGTAGACTCTCCGCAAGATTTTCGTTAATATGTGCGCCTCGATCTGTGCCTATAACGGGGCGTGGCTCAGACTGGTAGAGCGCTCGGTTCGGGACCGAGAGACCGCAGGTTCAAATCCTGCCGCCCCGATAATTTTTGGTTTTGCCAAAAATTATCATCCCGAACGAAGTGAGGGGCTTCCTTCTCTTATTCCTTTCTCCTATAATATTTGCCATGAAAACATTGGATTACATCACAGGTTTTGATTCCAGCACAACCATGCTCTATGCGCTTGGTCAATTTCTTCACGGCAAAGAATTCCGCGGTGTCGGTGTGGCCCCGAATGTTCCTGCCTTTGTTGGAGATGCCATTAATACTATTCCGGAAGACTGGCGCACGTCTCTTTACGGCCTAAGCGGATGGGCAGGGGCCATGAAAGAGTCGAAATTAAAAAAAATTAAGTCTGAGGATATTGCGCAGTGGGTAGTGGATCAATATCCCAAACGTAAATATCCAGGCGTCATAATTGGCTCTTCCAATGGTGCGGTTATTCATCTGGCTGCGGCGCTCGGCATTCCATGGTTTCCGCAAACTTATCTTCTTTCCGTGCGAAGACTTCTTCCTCCGGATGAAATAAAAAAAGACGCCGAGTGGGGGAAGAAAATGGTCAAACATTTTTTACCCCAGAATCCCGATCTCTTGGCGTATCAAATGCACGATCCGCTTCAGGACCGGCTCATGATTCAAAAAATGGGGTATTTCCGTCTCAAACGCACGAAGCTCGGCAAGCCATGGGAGGATTTTTTAAAAAAGAATTTGAAGCCGGGAGGAATTATTTATACCTCAGAATGTAGTTATCCCTGGTGGGTTTATTCTCTGGGTGAACGGCATACTTTTCAAATCGGAGGGCTTGGAGGTTTGACCTCCAAAGAATACCTGACAGGATGCGCCAAAATCGACCGCTTTCTTCAAAATTATAAAACCAACGTACGCAAATGGTACCTTCCGATAAAAGCCACCAAAGCGTTGGAAGCCGAATGGGGATTTGCCCCGGCCCTTTTGGAAGACATCAAGCGATTCGCTAAGAAGCACGGCTATCGCGTCAAAAGAATTTGTTTTAACGAGCCGGAAGATGTGAGTCCTCTGGCAGCTGATTTTTATCGCTGGTGGTATCGCAAATTAAAATGGAACACTGACCGTATGTTAGGAGAATCTTTCGCCCTTCTTGAACCGCTTTGGACTTTTAAAACGGAGTCCATCCCTTTCTGGCTGGCATTCAATACACGCTCTTCTTTAAAAGCTCTGCGCAATTATCTTAAATCTTCTAAACCTTTTCGCGAAATCCATCTCATGCTGATGTCCAATGGAGTTAAAGACGCCATTGGGTTGGTTTCCATTAAGGAATGGAAAGCGGCCATCTCTCACGCCAAAGGCAAACATGGATTTGTGGGAGTGGATGAAGAAAAATATCCTGCCGATATCGGAACTTTTCTGAGATATCACGACGATTTGCGAAACAAAATTGGTGCCCGCCGCGAAGTCCCTCCTTCGCTTACCATTGCAGACTTCGAAAAATTCCTGAAAGAAAAGAAAAGGAAATACCGCGTTACTTTTTGTTGACCAATAACCTATGCCCAGGCTTACTAGCGGACAAAATACGCAATCACCCGTTCCGAAAATTCGTTTGGAAAAGAGAATGGGGAAATGGGTGACAGTAATTTCGGGGCTGCATACTTACGGGACTGACAAGCTTGAGGCCATGGCCAAGGAATTGAAGGCCAAATCCGGGGCCGGCGGCACCGTTAAAAATGGTAATATTGAAATTCAGGGCGATAAAATCCAATTTATTCAAACTTGGTTTCGAAATCAAAAAAAGTGAGGCCGTTTTGCAAAAATATTTTGTTTTGACTTTCTTTTTTCTTTCGATTCTTTCCGCCAATTTAAAAGCTGAAGAATCTGGCTCCTCCCTCGCTTGGCAAAAATGGGAAGACGGCCTTTTTGAAAAGGCAAAAAGCGAAAACCGTTTTGTGATTCTCGATTTGGAAGCAGTGTGGTGCCATTGGTGTCATGTGATGGAAGAAACTACCTATCAAGATCCCAAAGTCAAAGAACTGATCCAAGCCAAATATATTCCGGTCCGAGTGGATCAAGACGCCAATCCCGATATTTCCCATCGCTATGAAGATTATGGATGGCCTGCTACCGTTGTATTTGCTCCGGATGGCTCGGAGATTGTTAAACGCCGCGGATACATTCCTCCCGGCCCCATGGCTTCCTTGCTTCAAGCCATTATCGACGATCCCGCGCCCGGCCCTTCGATTACTCAGGGAGAAGAAATCCGTCCGGCTGAAAATGCTTTTCTGGCGCCCGATCAGGCCGAAGAGATTCAAGCCGAGCATCTCGATCTTTATGACAAGGAATTCGGCGGCTGGGGGAGTATTTTTAAATTAATCGATGCGGACCATATGGAATATGCCATGCTCAAAGCTGCTGCGGGCGATAAAGAGGAAGAGGGTTTTGCGCTGAAGACTTTTGATCAGGCGCTCAATTTGCTGGACCCGGTTTGGGGCGGCTTTTATCAATATTCCGATCAGCGTGACTGGAAATCGCCGCATTTTGAAAAAATTATGATTATTCAAACGGATTATATGCGTCTTTATGCCATGGCCTGGTTGATATGGCAAAAACCCGAATATCTGAATGCCGCGAAAGCCGTGGCGGATTATGCCAAAAATTTTATGACCTCAGAAAAGGGTGCTTTTTATACCAGCCAGGATGCGGATGTGAGTCCTGAATTCTTAGGCACGGAATTTTATGCGCTCACAGATTCCGCTCGCCGCGAAAGCGGCAAAATGCCCAGAATCGATCAACATATTTATTCACGCGAAAATGGATGGATGATTTCAAGCCTTGCGGCGCTTTACGCAGCTACGGGAGAGCCGTCCTATTTGAATCAGGCGGTGGCTGCA
>JACPXL010000011.1 GCA_016196555.1 Candidatus Omnitrophota bacterium
TTTTAAGAATCTATGAAATTAGTCTTCGTGATTCGTATAAGACGATTGAGTCAAGTTCAGAAGACATTTATGGCCACTATCCTGACACAGTTTTTGACGGCATTGTGAGCCAAGTATCCTCCTGGCAGGTGCAAGGGACGGGGCCGCACTGGGTCCGCTACAATTACGGGAATGGAGTGCGAAAGAGAATTGTCAGCTATAAAATTTCGTTGAACGATGATCGAAATGAGTATTCGCCGAGAAACTGGATATTTGAAGGATCGAATGACGGCGTTCATTGGGCGGTTCTTGACAGCCACAGCGACGAAACGCCTTACGGCAAATTCGAAAGCCGCACATATTCTTTTAACAATACGGAAGCGTATCAATATTATCAGCTTAAAGTGCTTGATCTTAAAGGCGCGACCTTCCTGAAAATTGCGGACATGGAATTTATCGAGGGCCCTTCGCTCGATACCATGCGGTTTTCCACGGATAAAGGAGTTACATGGACTCAACCGGAAAAACCCGCGACGACAAAAACGCTGACCCTGCCGGAAGGAGACGGCCAAAAAGAAGTCCGCTATGAGATTGTAGATGCCGCGGGCAATGTGACGCCCTATGTTTCTGACGTCATTATTTTAGATACCACCGGACCGACCGGTACGATCAAAATCAACGATGGCGCCGCTTATACCATTACGCAGGATGTGACTTTAAAACTAACGGCAAATGACCTTTATTCGACTGTCGATAAAATGCAGTTTTCTACCGACGGAGGCACGAGCTGGAGTGATTGGGAAAATTTTTCCGCTGCGAAATCACTGACCCTGCCCTATGGAAACGGAACAAAAAAAGTTCAGTACCGCCTGCGCGATAAACTGGGCAATGTCACAAGCGATATTTTGTCGGATGAAATTCTCCTGCGTGCTTTTTCGGGGGCCCTCAGCGATTTGAAATTTTCGAATTTGACCGCCTCAAGCGTTATCCTCGAACCCGAGCCCAATGCCTCCGACCTTTCCATTATCACCAAGTGGAGTTATTCCATTGACGGAGGAGCTTATAGCGCGGCCGCCGCTTATCCGGCGAGTAAAACATTGTCTCTTCCGGCGGGCAACGGACGCCACACGATTGATTTAAAATTCTATGATGAGTTTGATAATGCCTCTTCCGTGTATTATGAGGAAATTGATCTTGACGCGATACGCGCTGTCATTGCTTTAGATCCTGCCGCTGAAAATAAATCGCTTCACACACTTGTGCAGGAAGGCCTGCTTCGCACCGACAAGCGGGGCAATCTCGAAAATCTTTATAGCCGCGATCTTGTCGAAAAGAAAACCCAATTTGCTTCGCCTTCATTTCGCATCGATCCTTTGGTCCATGGTGCCACGCTTCCGAGCCTTAGCGCGGAATTCGAAGTTCAAAGCACGGCTCCCTCGGTTCTTTTTGAAACCGGATTCACAATACCCGGACAATTTCTAAATGGGAAGACGGTGGAAGGAACGGCCAAATTGGTGATTGAAGACGGGCTTTTCAAATTGAAAGTGACAAATCCGCGGGAAGAAATTGTAGACGGGGTTCCTCTTCTGGTTTCGCGCGAAGAAGTTATAACTCCCAAACAAAATCCGCAAATTGGTAAAGCTTACGAATTGCAATTTGATTATACGCTTGCCGGCCTTCAAATTTATTTGGATGAGGGAACGCGCGCGGCGGGATCAGAACCTCTTTTGATTTTAGCGGGAGCCAAAGCAAATCCCTATTTGCAGGGTAACAGCGTTGCGGTGAAGGTAAAAGCGGTTCATGTTTATGGAAATACCAAAAAAGTGCTTACCTCGGATAATCAAATTCATAACTTCACTTATACCCGTTCGGCCGATGGGAAATTGACGGGTTTGACGGACCGCGTGGAATGGTCCCGTTTCGCCGATGCAAATTTAAAAAATACGGCTTATGAAATCAAGAAAACCTTTGACGACGCGAGCGGCCGTCTCATTTCTTTCGTAAATCCTAACGGTGAGAAAACGGAATGGGCCTATAACGCTGAAGGAAAAGTTTTGTCTCAAAAAGATCCCAGCGGCGCGGTTCAGAATTTTACTTACGGTGCCAATGGCGCGCTGACTCAAACGGTGCAATACACCGACGGTTTTGGCAACGTCGTGACCGGGACCACGAAGGAAACTTGGGATACGAACGGCCGTAGAACTTATCTTGAACTTCCTTCCGGCAAGAAAATTAATTTTGTTTACGGCGAAGCAGTCCCCGCAGGGGGCGTTGGAGCAAGCCAGGATGTGACAGCCAGTGTCACAGAAGGAAGCTTCTCTTATGCGGTTTCCGCCAAATGGGATGCGCGCGGCCGGAGTGTTGAACTCAAAAATCGTGCCGGCGTGACAGAAAACCGTGTTTATCAGAATCTTTCAAACGGCGGCGAAGAAATGACGGCGACAACAAAAACAGTAAATGGAACGGCGACTTATACAACCACGGAAAAAATCATCACGGGCCGTGACGGAAAAATTTTGGAAAGCCAAAATGCCCAGGGAATTGCTGCGAAATATACCTATGACGCCGAAGGGGATTTGATTCGCTTTGAAGACGGTAAAGGAAGAATCACCACCTGGACTTATACTAAAAATGCATTCGGCGCAATTCTTCGTTCGGTTGAAACGCTTGCCTTTACGGATGATTATGGCAACGTCATTAGCGCTAAAACCTCGCGCGAATTTGATCTGGCGGGAAATCTGATTGCCGAAGTCAATGCTGACGGTGATGCGTTTGTGCACGTTTATGAATTTTATGATTACAACCGTCAGTTAAAGAAGCGCACTTCCTATCATTATCGCAATATTGCCTCCCTGGATGCACTTACGACCGCTCACAAAACTCCGTCAGCGCTTGTATCAAGCACGCAGTGGAATGAAGCGGGGGATACCACGCTTGTTGTAGAAGAAAATTCGGTAGAAATACGCACCCAATTGATGCGTGACGCCAAAGGCAATGTCACTCAGCAATCGGTGACCACGGCTTATTTAGACGGAACCAATCCGATTTCGCGCACCGAAACCAAGGAATTCGATTTGCGCGGAAATCTGAAAAAGGAAATCGATTATCAAGGGGACACAATAAGTTATGAGTACGATGCTCTCAATCAGCTTTTAAAAATCACGCATCATTTAAAAGCCGACAACGCGAATACCTTTGACCGCGTTACCAGTTTCAAACTTGTTAAAGATTCAGCCGGCAATATTCTCCGCCGCGAACAAACCCAAAAATATAAAGATGGTTTCGAGAATTTGATCGAAGCGTCCGAAGTGGAAGAATACGACGTTTTTGGAAATCTTATTTTTGACTTGAATGCCAATCATCAAGGGCAAGCTATCGAATATACTCGCACCAACGGCCAAATCGATTCTCAAACGGCTTATCATTATCAGGCAGTTGCCACGCTCGCGGATCTCAAAACGCGTCATGCCGCAAAATCGGCTTTAAAAGAAAAAACAATTTTCAATCTCTTGGGTGATGTTACCGAGCGCCAAACCTTGGATGAAAAGGTGCTCAAATATACTTTCGAGCGTGACAGCAAAGGCCAAATCACGAAACGTACGGCCAATACGGCGTGGACGGGCGAAGACGGCCGCGCCATCAGCATCAATACTACGGAAGAATGGGATTCGCTCGGACGCCTTACGCGTGAGGTCGCGGCAAACGGAGATGAGACCCTTAACACTTATGGGAATCTTGACGGCCTTAAATCAACGAAAACCAAAATTGCTTATCAAACCAAAACCTACGAAACAACCGTTACGTTTGACCAAAAGCGGGCCGCCTCCGGAGTCCTTCTGACTCAAAGCCAAACTTTGAAACAGGACAAAGATGCTTTTGACAAAATTTATCAAATCAAAACCGAAAGTAAATTCGATGAATTCGGCGACGAAATTGCTTCCGTTGATCTGGCGGGCAAAGGCATGATTCATGAAATTATCCGCTGGCCGTGGGGAGCGTCGAAAGATGTGAAAACTTATGAATATAACGGCGTCAAGGAGTTGGCCGATTTAAACACGAGACATACCGCCGCTCCCAAAATGATCGAACGGGTTCAATATAATTTCCTCGGAGAAATTACCGAAACGCAGGACAAAAACGGTTTGATCACGCGTTTTGAAAGAATGCGCCGTGCAGACGGTCAAATTATCAGCGAAACGAAAAAGCTTATTGTCGCGGGCGTGAGCGACAAAGTTTCTATTCAGGATTTCGATAATGCCGGCCGGCTCAGCAAAAGCACCGATGAGCAGGGGATTGTGACTACCTATACTTACAAACCCACCGGAGAACTTTCCGGTCAGACAGAAACCGGAACGGCGCCGCATCAAATTCAAACAAATTACAGCACCGTGCGTTATGCGAACGGCACGGACCGGGTGAAGACGACAATCACAACGGGGGTTGACCGCTTCGGCCGCGTGCTTGATTTTGCCGCGGCCCAGGAATTCAATGAGCGGGGCGACCTTACTCACAGCATTTCAGAAACGGAGACCGGGCAAGTTTCGATTTATGAGCGTGATGAGCGTGACCGCATTCGCAAACTCACGGTTTATGAACTTCAAGATGGCGTTGGGTTTCTGGCTTATGCCAAGCAAAATATCGGGGCTTCCTCCTCGCTTACTCATCTTCCTCTTTCTCTCCTTAAAGAATGGTACCGTCTTTTGAGTGATTCCAAATCCGATGTCAAAACCAAATTCCCGGCCGTCGTTCATGTAAAACAATGGGACGCTTTGGGCAATGAAATTCTAAATGAAACGCAAGGGCAAGAAAAAGAAGCCACGACGATTCTTACCAATGCTCTTGGACATCCGAGTGAAATTAAAAAACAAATTACGACGACGACCGATGGCCAGACAAAAACCCGCAGCACGCGCGAAGTTTATGATGTTCGCGGATACCTGCTTCATTATGAAGACGGGTTTACGAGCGTGATTGATTATGTGCGGGGATTTGACGGCACGGCCTTAGAGATCAAAGAGGTTCGCGAAGGTGGAGTTTGGAATAAAGTGACGACCCGCAGTCAAACCCGGGACGGCGTAACGGGACATATTACTTCTGAATCCGAAAGCGGTGAGGAAAAAAATAAACAGGATTTTCAAAATCAAATCGATTTCATGCGCGATTGGCAAATCGACAGTGTGGCTCATGCGGTGAATAGCGGAAAGCTTTCCGTGGATGTGAATGCGCAGGGAGGGGCTCTCTGGACCGCCTCGATTTTTGCCGCTAATTCCGATAGGCATCAGCTTTCGGGAAAATTGACCCTCGATACCGCCGACGCCTCTATTTTGCTCATTCCCCGGTATCAATCGGCCGCGAACTTTTTGGGTGTCCGCGTACTGGCCAATAAAATCCAAGTGGTTTTGCGCGAAAACGGAGCCGAACAAATCCTCTTTTGATATTGTTTATTTAGCGAGTGAACGCGCCTTCCTTTTTAGCTTGAACGGAACTGCGGTGCTGGATGCCGGCTGGAAGATTGCAGACACTGTGGAAATTCCGGCCACGGGCGCTCTTGCTTTCGGGGTTGAAAAAGGCAAAGCTTCCTTTGACGACCTTACGGCCTTGCGAAATTTCGGAACCGGCAGGATTTTTGGTGAGTCGGAAGCTCTGATTCAACGGACCGACAGCGCGGGTATTACAACCTATTTCAATCCGCAAGGCGATATTGTCAAAGTAGAAGACCCGGCTAATTCGCTCATTAAAACTTATAACATTCAAAAATATGCCACCGGCGCTTTAAAAACCAAAAAAGAAACCATTGAAGTTAAAGCCAAAGATGTGAACGGTCAAATAGTTCCTGCCAAAGTTATTACGGAAAGCTCTTATGACGAAAAGGGCAATCTGATGAGCTTTGTGGATTTCTCGGATGCCGGCAAACCGCAGAGTACTCTTTATACCTATACCGCCGGCGGAGAAACAAAATCCATTGATTATCCGGACGGCAAACGCATTGAATATATTTATGCTTCCAATACTGCGGCAGGGGAACGTACCGTTACAGAAATCAATTCCAAAAAAGTAACTCAGAATAATGTGACGAGTTACGCGGAAGAATCCCGTATCATTAAAAAATACAATCAATCCGGCGACCTCATTTTCCTCTCCGAATTTCAGGCCGGTGAAACCTTCCGCGAAGAAGTGGATTACACTTATGAATATTTCCCGGGTGATGCCCGGAAATTAAAACGTCGTGATGCCCTTCACCGTTTTGTGAATGTGCAAGACCCCTCCAAAGAACTTCTCCGCTACACCACTTTTGAGGAGCGTGATGAAGCAGGCCGCGTGCTTCGAAGCCGTGATGATCAGGGAATTGATAAAGAATATGAATACCGTGATGTTCAAGGCCCGGCGGATTCCGCGTCGGTCAAACGCATTGCCACGGTCCGTGAATCCAAAGCGGGCGATACCACGATGCACTATTACTTTTACAGGGCTTCCGATGCGTATACCGGCCTTTCAGCATCCCAGCGTCCGGCAGAATATTATGACCTTGATCAAGACGAAAATGAAATCGATGAGAATGATCTTGATTTTGTCATTCAGGTCAGGGACCGCGGCACCACGGAGCTTACGGATGATGAAGTCAGCGTGGTGGAATACACCGGCAAAAGTGGAGCCGAACGCATTGAAAAAAGACTGAGTTTTCAAATCGGCGGCCTCACCAATCTCGAAAAGGAATCGAATTATGTTTATCATTTTGACGGATCCCTCGATCAAGTGGTGGACTACCGCCTGGAGCGCCAGGGCCGCAGCCTTGTTTCAACCTCAACTTACAAGAGCGGTCCGGGCGGCGATCCGCGAATCGACAAAATCACCGATGCGTTTGCCATCAAAAATCATTTTTATACCGCAACCGGCCGTCTTGAAAGGGTAGAAGAAACCAACGGCAATTTCCCCGACCGTGTCATTACGACCGGGTACAACGCTTTCGGAGACATTGTTTCGGTCACCGATTTTTATAACCGCGCCAATTTTTTTGAATATATCAAAAACAGTCAGGGCCGTGTTACTGCCGTGATCGAAACTAACAATCAGGATAGCGGCCGCCAAATCCGTTTAATGAATGCCAAAGGCGATGTCTATGCGGAAATGGACAAAAACGGCCGCGTGAGTCTCTTTGACAACAAAGCGCATGCGAGCCAGCTTGGGCAAGTGAGCGTGGAAACGCGTTACTTAATTGAAGACGCGTCCGGCTGGACGACGCCCTGGTTTGTCAGTACCCAAGGGGATTTTCAAACCGTATTGGCCCGCCTTGATAAAAACGGGAACGGACAATGGGAAGATGCGGATCTTCAAGCCCTTTTTAATGCCTCCGGCTTTCCCGCCGGTTCCTCCTTACGGCGCGAGCAAACCTATAAGCTTTTCAACCGCCAGGGCGATTTGGTGCTTTCGCTTACCGGCAGCGGTGTGCTTTCTGTTTATGATTATGCTAAGGATGTTTTTGAAGCCAAAAAACAAACCCAGTGGGACTTTTATGTTCCCAGTGCCTTGACCGGTTTTGCCCGTATCAATCTGGATGATTTCAATCTCACAAATGACGGCGCCTGGACAACACTCGGTGAAAAAATCCTGAAAGCAGGTCTTCGCGATTATGACGAATTGAACGGCGCCGAACGGACCGGTTATGACAATGACCGTCTTGGCGCCGTTACTTCCTTTTTATCGGCCAAAGGAATTATTCCGGGCGCCGCCGCAGTCAGCGCCGCAAAAACCATCCGCCGTCACAATTCCGACGGCCAATTAATCGAAGAAATCGATCCCGCCGGAATACGGCTTGAGATGACCTATCTCAGGGATCCATACGGTGTTCCAACGCAAAGTTTTACCAAAAATATTTATGGCGGCGTTACGCAGCAAGAATTGAATCTTGACGGTGAAATTAAAGTTGAAAAACTCACCAACGGTCTTATTAAAGAATTCACTTATACCAAAGACAGTCTCAAGAATATTCTGAGCGTTACGGAAAAAACCTTGTATCCGCATGATCCGCAAGGAACGGGTTCTACCGAAGTCCGCGGGCTCAAT
Source organism: Candidatus Omnitrophota bacterium (assembly GCA_016196555.1). Lineage (GTDB taxonomy): Bacteria > Omnitrophota > Omnitrophia > Omnitrophales > Aquincolibacteriaceae > JACPXK01. The sequence goes on from JACPXL010000011.1 coordinate 8,041, forward strand.
TTGGCGGGTGATGTGGTCAAAGTGATAGACAAGAACGGGGTGGTGATTGATATCGTAACGCGTAGAAATCTGCGCGGCGAAAGAGAGACCACCCGTACGGTCCGCTATACCGACACCTTCAACAACGTCATTCAATATTCCGAAACGGAAAAAACCGACCGCGCCGGTAATGTGATCAAGCGCATCGATAAAAACGGCCGCGTAACCAATATCAGCTATCACTTCGATACCGCAGGCCGGATTTTGGATGCTGTGGAAATCACGGAATATGTTACGGAAAGCGGCCAAGCCATTAAAACCGAAGAATTTTTCCGCTACAACGCGGCGGGCGAACAGATTTACATGCGCGACAAAAACGGCCGGCAAATCGAATTTGAATCGGTCAAAGACAGCTTTGGGAACACGGTTGAAATCCGCGAGACCGAAATTTTAGCCAGCGGGGCGCATGCCCTTAATGTGCGCCGACTTTCCGGCTTGGGCGAAAATCTTTTTCAAACCGATAAAAACGGATTTACCACCGCCTATGCTTATGACAAAGACGCGAAAGGCAATGTCATCGCTGCTTATGAATCGGCCAAACTGCGTTATGATTTTTCCGGCGATCAGCAAGTCGATGACGGCGATTTGGCCCAGCTTACGGCAGCTTACGGAAAAACCGATGCTGCGAATCTCAAACGTTTTGATCTAAGCGGCGACGGCTTAATCAATGAAGATGATGTTAAAGTGCTCACCACTTCCCGCGAGTATGGAACGCGCGAAACTCCGGTGACGCGCTTTTATTCTGTGTTCGGCGATGTGCTGAGTTTGGCCGACCGGAATGGACGCAAAATCAATTATCAATATGTCAAAGACGCCCTGGGAAATACGATTCGTTCGGTAGAAAGCACACCGGAATTTTTGGGAACGAATACGCGCACCTTCAGCCGTGACGGCCAAGTTACGTCCATGCTGGATCAAAACGGGAATAGGGTTCGTTATTCCTATACCTTAGATGCAAAAGGGAACGTGCTTGAAATCCGGGAAGAACATGAATTGGCCGGAGCACCGGAAGAGCCCCGCAATATTAGCACGGTTTACAATGCTGACGGCAGCTATACGGAAACCGAAAATGATTCCCAAGGGCTTTTGCGCGAAACGAAGTTTAATTCCGCGAAAAAAATACTTTCGGAACGCCGTCGTGGCGGACTTGGTGAAAATCTGGCCCGGCAGGCCGTGCTCAAAACCAGTGAGTCCTTAAATCCGAGCGATAATCCCGCTTCTAATCTCAACAACGGGATTCATGACCGTAATAAAGTTTGGTTTTCTAAATATAACGCCGATCCGGCCCGGGACGCGGAATTTATTCAACTGGATCTCGGCCAGTCAAAAACAATCTCGGAAGTACGTTTCGACAATGCGACGCAGACGGACGCCAATTTTGTGCGAGCCTTTGATGTGAGTACTTCCGAGGACGGGATTAATTGGCAAAAAGCCGGAGGTCTGAGCAATTTGGTGACGCAGGGAATTATGACGGTCACGTTTCCTCAAATCAAAGCCCGCTACGTAAAAATTCACAACTTTCAATCCTCTAATAAAGAAGGCGATCGTTATTATGTGACGGCCAATGAAGTGGAAGTCTTTGGTCCCGCTTGGCTAGACACAAATTACACCTACACCACAGATGCGCAGGGCAATGTTACGGTGACGGCAGTCGATTCGCTGGGCATCGTCCGCATGGAAACCAAAGACAATCAAGGACGTCAGATTTATCTTAAGGAACGCATTGCCGAGAATAGCGACGAAGTTTTTGGCGGCGGGTCTCAAGTCTCCGGCCAGGCCCATCGGGATACCGGGACAGCCAAATTCGGGGACGGCTCTGCGGCATTTGATGGCTCCTATGATTATCTGAGATTTGCGGACAGCGACACTTTTGATTTCTCGGGTGGCGTTTGGACCATGGATTTTTGGATGAAGACGCCGATTATGGATCGGGAGCAGTATTTTTATGGCCAGGGCGATGCCGGGAACAATAAAGTTTATATGAAACTCTTACCGGGCGGCTATGTTCATATGCTGTATGAAACACCCTCGACCGGCCCTATCACGTTGATAAGCAAACCGGATGTTATTAAAACCAATACCTGGCAGCATATCGCGATTGTTGAAAACGGGGATGTTTACAGGATCTATGTTGATGGAATAGATCAAACCGGAAATCCTGGAGTCAGCTATTTTGCGGGAAAGAGAATGAGAAATTTTTCGGGATTTGCGCAAATTGGAAGTCATGCGGGAGTTAATATCGGTTATGGTAACGATGCCGACGGATTTATGGGTTTGATTGATGAATTCAGAATATCGAACGGAATCGCGCGCTGGACTTCAAATTTTACTCCTCCCGCCCAAGAATATACGAGTGATACTTATACGAAACTTCTTCTTCATTCCGACGAATATAAATACCGGTACACGGAACAATTCACTACAGTCGATCTGCAAGGCAATACCACCGCCACAACCACGGATTCAACCGGGCTTTTGCGCCAGGAGGTAAAGGATTCACAAGGCAGAAGCACTTATCTAAAGGAACGAAAACCGGATGACAATTCCGGATTTGGGAATCAAATAACCGTCGGCGGAAACGCTAGAACTGACGCATTAAATTACAAGTTCGGCGGGGCGGCAGCGGCCCTGGACGGGAATGGGGACTATCTAGGTGTTCCGAATAACCCGGATTTTAATTTCGGGTCCAGTGATTTTACCATTGATTTTTGGGTGAAATTCAACTCCCTTTCAACGGATCAAGTATTTTGGAGCCTTCAAAATACCGGCAATCCGGATAATCATCATGCTCTGCGTTTCCGTTATGCGGCTAATGGAAGTTTGATTTTTGATAATAACGTCGAATACGCAGGGTCTACCTACATCAACAAGCCTTGGAGTCCTGACGTGAATCAATGGCATCATGTGGCTTTGGTGAGACGGGGATCGACCTATGAATTATTTGTTAACGGTCAATCGATTGGGGCAAATGTCCAGGCAAATCCAAGTCCGGCTTATGACGGGATGGCGCGGATCGGATGCCAATGGGATACACTCGCCCAATGGTGTTTTAATGGGGAGCTTGATGAATTCCGCATATCCAGGGGTACTGCGCGCTGGACATCGAATTTCGTACCGCCTGCGGCGGAGTATACGCCAGATGCTCAAACCAAACTCCTGCTGCATTTCAACGGCTATAAATATGACGAACAGACGACGGTTTACACGGCCGATGCGCAGAATAATACTACGGCCGTCACGACCGATTCGACCGGGCTTTTGCGCCAGGAAATAAAAAACGCTCAGGGCGAAACCACTTATTTGAAAGAGCGAAAGGCGGAAATCAATTCCGGATTTGGAGATAGCATGACCGTAAACGGCGACGCAAAAGCTATAAATTCCCAATCCGCCTCCGGCGGAAAATTAGGAGACGGCGTTGCAGCTTTTGACGGCAGTGGGGATTATCTAAGTATTGTAAATAATCCCGATTTTGATTTCGGGACCGGCGATTTTACCATTGATGCATGGGTGAAGTTAACTTCGACCGGTGTGGTTCATACGGTTGCCTCCAAATATGCCCAGGACGTCCAGGGCTGGATTTTTGTCCTGGATTCCGCCAACGGTGTGATGCGTCTTTATGATTCGGGATGGACCGCCGTCTCCGTCCCCGCCTCTTTCCAGGCGGATGTATGGACCCATGTAGCGGTTGTTCGCAGCGGCAATACCATCAAATTTTTCAAAAACGGGATTCAGCAGGGAAGCAATCAAACCGCCGCTTCCGATTATAATGGCGACGCGATACCTTTAAAGATAGGCATTTACGAAAATAATACGGCGGCTTTCAAGGGACAAATGGATGAATTGAGAATATCAAAAGGCGTTGCCCGCTGGACCTCGAATTTCATACCGTCTGCGCAGGAATATATTTCGGACGATTATACAAAACTTCTTCTTCATTTTTCCGGATACCGCTATGAAGAATCCGTGCCCGAAGAAATTTATGATGCCGCTGGAAAACTGATTCGCGTGGACAAACATCTTCTTAAAGACGGAAAAGAATACCTGGTACGCATGGGTGAAATGTTAACACCCTCAACCCAGCCCGCGCAGGAAGGTGCTCCGCTTCCGATTGTCCGGGCGGCTAATTCTTCTCTAAATTACGCGGAAAGGGTCTTTGACGGCAAATTCGGAACTTCATTTTATGCACGCGCCAACATAGGCGGTACCATGACGTTAGAGTTGGAACAGCCGGCTGTGATCGGCCGCATGGATACTTATTTCCATCGCGATCAAGGGGTTCAATACCAAATTGAGGCTTCACTCGACGGCGAAAATTGGGGATTGGTGCTGGATAAAACTTCTCCCGCGGGAACTTTTTACCGCGGAGTGCAATCGGATACATTCTCGCCGGTCAAGGCCAAATACCTTCGTTTGCGCGTGACAAAATCCGAAAATAACAATTCCGATTTCTCCCTTGAGGAAATCCGCATCTACCCGCCCAAAGGATGGCCGGTCACAAGCACTGTGACGCGCACCTTTAATATTCAAGGCGATCTTTTGACTGAGGTTCAATCCGGCGGCCAGGCGCAAAGTTATGTTTATCAAAAGGACGCGTTAGACAATGTGGTCCGGGTGGATGAAGTTCAGCATAAAACCAACCGGCAAGCATTTATCAAATCAGCGAAAAATGACACAGGCGGCGTGCTGGATAAGAGCATGTTCGATGAAAACCGAACGACTTCGAACGGCGCAGGAAAATATTTTGTTTTTGAACTTACGGAACCAACGGAACTAAACGAAGTCCGCATGCTTTTAAAAGATTCCAATGATACGAGTATTTATTCCTACTGGATTGAAGTCTCAAACGACGGGACTGCATGGACGCGCGTCGTGGACCACTTCCGCGGCGATGCCCGAAGCTGGCAGCGCGATCAATTTGCACCCGTGAAAGCACGCTTTGTCAAAATCGGCGGTCAAGATGTCAGCACGACCTCCCAATCTTCTTTTGAATTATTCGAAACACAATTTTTCGCCGCACCGACGAGTGTTGTCGATTATGTAACGGTCAAAAAGATGGACCAAATCCTTTCTCCCGACCGCCAGATCGCACATTCTGTCACTGCTGCCGGCGATGCACAAATCAGCACCTCGGATTCCAAATTCGGAGGGTCCTCGGCCCGTTTCGACGGAGACGGCGATGAGCTTGTTCTTACCGATAACCCGGATTTTGATCTTGGAAACAGCGATTTTACGATCGATACCTGGGTGCGGCTTGAGGACGCAAATCAAACGGGCGTTATCGCGGAGAAATTCACGGGATCGCAGTCGGGATATACGATATATGTTTCCGCCGGGCTGGTTTACTTTTATTTCGACGGCAATGTTTTTTACTCACAAACGAAACTTTCGGCCAATACCTGGTATCATTTGGCGGTCGTGCGCAGTGGAAATTCCTTCAAAATGTTCGTCAATGGCAAGAGCGAAGCGCTGTTAAGCAGTTCCGCGGCGGTTTCCTATCAGCCCTCGGCCTTCCGCATCGGTTCGCGTAACGGTAACTCCGTTTGGTTCAAAGGCAGTATCGATGAATTCCGTTTTTCCAAGGGGATAGCCCGCTGGGCCGAGAACTTTGCTCCACCGGTACAGGAATATGTGTCCGATTCCTACACCAAACTCCTGCTTCATATGAATGGCGCGAATCACTCGCGCATTTTTGAAAACTCTGCGGGTCCTGTGCGATTCAATTCCAAAGAAGGCCAGGTGATGGAGTCAATCGACCGCAGCGGAAAAATTACGCGCACCAGTTACGAGTACGATGCCGCCGGAAATCAAATCGGAACTTATCAGCTTACCCAGCGCGGCTCAGGCGTTGATTCGTCCCTTGAGTTTTCCGGAGAAGTTCGCGATTCTTACGGACGCGTGATCAAGCAAATCTCCGATTCCGGGCAAGTGACTTATTACAGTTATGATCTCGATCAATACGGTAATATCAAAAAAGCGTATATCCGGGATTCCCCGGAAGAGACTGTCACGGTTTCAAGAAATATCCTTAACGATATGGAAGGCGTTATGGTTTCAGGTACGGACTGGCAAAACATACAAACTCAATCCAACGGCACCAATTATCTTTTTGACAATATTCCTGATAATCGTGCTCGAGTTAATAATCCTAACGATAATATTTCCAAACCGCTTACGATTGATTTTCGCGGCGCCGGTGCCGTAGCGGCCAATGGAGATACTCAGATAACAACTGCTCAGTCCAAACTTGGCGGGTCCGCCGCATATTTTGACGGTAATCAAGATTATCTTAATGTTGCAAATAATCCTGATTTTGATTTTGGGACCGGTGATTTCACGATTGAGGCCTGGATCAATCTTGAAGATCTAGGAAGAGCGCACACGATTGCCTCCAAATATGATGCCAATGCCGTAGGGTGGATTTGGGTGGTGAATCCTGGAAATCGTAATATCCTCCTTTATGATTCGGGAAACTCGAGCGTCACTTTACATAATGTTCCGTTGTTTGAAGCCGGCCGCTGGTATCACATGGCTGTGGTTCGCAGCGGGAATAAGATTAAATTTTTCCGCGACGGCGTTCAAATCGATTCTGATCAAGATATATCTTCCTCTAGAACCTTTAATGGCGGTGCGACTTCACTTAAAGTCGGAATTTATGAAAATACATCGCACTTCAAGGGCCAAATTGATGAATTAAGAATTTCCAAAGGCATTGCGCGCTGGACCTCGAATTTCGTACTGCCGGCCCAGGAATATACCTCCGACTCTTACACTAAACTTCTGCTTCATATGAATGGCGCAAATGGATCAACGAATTTTGTCAACGAAGTAGTCCCCGCAGGGGGCAATGCCGCGGCTCCCGTTTCGAAAAGTGTTGATATAACACGCATTCGTCTTTTGACGACGGACCGGCCCAATACCGGATACCGCGTTGAAGTGACCAAAGATGGGAATATCTGGATTCCTGTGGCTGATAAGTCCACCGGGGGTTTGAAAAAAGAATGGTATGAGCATGAAATCAATGTCAAAGGTGTTCAGAAGCTCAGGATTATTCCTACGGGTTTTGATTATTTGGATATTGATGATTTGCAGATTTTCTCGCCGGCCTCTTCTGCCGGAGACAGCACTACGGCTGAAAAGAATTTCCAGATTGTGCGCGAATATGACAGCCGCGGTAATGTCTTGGTTGAAAAGAACATTCTTTTTGCGATTTGGGAATCACGGCCCGATTTGAAAACTTATTTCCCGGACCCGCAGAAAAAAGCCATCTGGGGCAAGTGGAAAGACAAAACCATTCTGGATTGGGCCAAAGCCGAAGGCTATTTGGAAGATCCGCGCCTAAGAGCCTATACGCCTCAATTAGAAATGGCGGCCGGTGAGCTTAAAGATGCGTTCGATCGGCGCCGCGACCTTCAGCGCCGCTTCACGGATGATGCCGGACTTCTGGATTGGGCGCAGGCACAGGGTAATTTAACCAATCCCTTGCTGGAGGCTTATTCACTCGGCCGCGTACAAAACAATGATCCGGCGGCGGGGACTCCATTACCCCCCCAAATTAATCCCGTTGGGACGGTTACGACCACCACAAGTACCGCAAACGACAATACGACTACCACCTTAACCGATTCAGTCGGAATCTTTCGCCAGGAAACCAAAGATGCTCAGGGTAGAATAATTTTCGTCAACGAGCGAAAGTTGGAAGGCAATGCCGGATTTGGCGACAGCGTTGGCGTTAATGGAAACGCAAAAACAAGCGATTCGCAATACAAGTTTGGGGGCGGGGCAGGCTCTTTTGATGGGATCGGCGATTCGATCAATCTCCCAAATTCTGATGATTGGAATTTCGGCACAGGGGATTTCACCATTGACTTCCAGGTTCGTTTCAACAGCCCTCCGGCGAATAATGTTACTTTCATTGACAGAAATAATTCCAACGATTTTAGAGTTTCCCGGACGAATGGAGTTCTAACGGTCCATCTGGAAGGCACGGATTATGCTATGGGAGCATGGTCTCCTTTGCCGGAAGCTTGGTACCATGTGGCGGTTGTAAGACGTGGAAGCACATTGTTCGGATTTATTAACGGCGTTGAACTTGGAAGTACGGACGCTCCAAAAAATATTCAAGGGACCGATGGAATCTATCTCGGTTCCACCTCTATAGACACTCAACACCTTAACGGGACACTTGACGAATTTAGAATTTCAAAAGGCA
>JACPXL010000003.1 GCA_016196555.1 Candidatus Omnitrophota bacterium
GATAAAGTCCACGATGAGTTATTGCATATTCTTTATGAAACTTCTTCCGCAGTGCGCACTCCGCAAAATTGGGCCCAAAAGAAACCGGAAACTCTGCGGGCGCTTTTGCGCTACGGCGCTCCTGAAGAGCGGGCCCTCGCCGCTTATTATTTACAGCAGCATCAAAGCCCCGAAACCAAGGCCGCTTTAATCCAAAATCTTTCCCGCGCTTCTCAAAATTATGAAGTTTCCATGACTGTTTATGCTTTGACGGAATACTTTAAGGACCAAGATGCTTACGATGCCATTTTGGAGGTTGCTGGAAAATCGGATGATCCGGGAATACGCCAATTTGCGCTGCGTGCTTTTGGCAGGGTCGCGAAAAATGCTCCTTCCCGGATCCCAGACGTTAAAGACCAACTGGCAAAGCTTCGGACTCGCAATCCAGATGATAATCAAGTGATTAACTATGTATTACCGAATATTCCCGCCAGAGCTGCCGAAATCGACGTTCAATTTACGCAAGGTTTAGAACAAGTCTTAGCGCCTGTCCGTCACTTAATCTCTGCGAAATGGAAATATATCAGCGAAGAGCAGCAATTGCTCGATGCGTTTGAATACGGAATCGCTGGCGACAAAGCGCGGGCCCTTGTTGGAATGACGCGTTTTCCCGGGAATGCCAAAATCCAAGGAGTGCTTCAAGGTTTTGCTGAGGGGGCCCTGGCCAATAATCAATACACTAAGCCTCTGCTTTATGCGCTGGCATTTCATACCAAGTCCCGCAAACAAGATTTATTTGAAGAGGGATCATCCGGCCGTTATTTGGTTGATTGGGCAAACGCAGAAGACCCCGCAACCCGTAGTTTTGCTTTTAAGACTCTCGCTATAGCAGGAGGAGAAAACATGGCGCTTGGATTGGACGTCCAAGACCTTCTGCTGGAAAAACAAAAAAGCGAAACAAATCCGGATGTGAAAAAAGCCATTGGACAGTCTCTTCAGGCTTTGAAAGAAGAAGCGAAAGGTAAAACTTTACAGGAAGAATTGAAAAAAGAAGTCGACCGCCATATTTCTAATTTGCCCGCAGCCCCACGCTCTGAAATGCGGAAAACGGACAAGGTGACAGCGATATTAACTGCTGCGGTGGTAGGAATTTTTCTGGGCGGGATGGCAGGACTGGGTATTTTTAGTGCGGTGCGGGCGCCTTTGGAGGAGCGGATTCGAATTGCTGAAGAGCAGGCGGATGCGGCCATGCGGCAATTACAAGAACTACGAGATGCCAGCAATGCTGGAGACGGCGACGGCCTCATCAAAATCAAAAAAGAAAACGAAAGCATCTTCATCGAAGCCTGGCGATTACGCTTGACCAGTGACGATTGGCAGGAAAGACAAAGGGCGGCGCAGGATATCCGGCATTATCAGCTGTCGACAACTTATGGCAGACAGGTAGTCATCGCGGTTTTGAAAGGCCAGTCGGAAAAAGAAGACCAGGATACAGAAGAAGGACAAGCGGTCGTGCGTGAAATCAACAGATCAATCATTTTTACGTCAGCCATGATCACCATTCTCCCCGAAATATATTCACCCCTATTTTTAAATTTCTTTATGGAAAGAAGTTTGAAGGAGTTACGCGATGAAGATTGGCGGATTCGAAGAAGCGCGGCAGAATCGTTTCAAGGCTATCGATTTCCCGAAAAAGAGACCTGGCAAATATTGGGTGCTTTGCGAAAACAATTAAGCGAAGAAAATCCGGAAACACAAGAAGGCCAAACCGTTATTCGCGAGATTCGCGCGACGATTTCAGGTTTTGAAACCTTCGAACGGATTCGAAATGTCCGGATCCCAAAGCAATCCAAGTCTGAATTACGGGAAATAGCGGCTTCGATTCAAGACTTGTCCGCGAAAACACCTGTCAAATTTTCAGTGACTTTGAAGCTCCGAAGTCTTGGCAATGCAGTGATAAGGCTCTGGGCGGGCGGTTCCACCACGATTGATACCGCCATGATGCCGGTTCGTGACAAATCATTTGGAATGAATGATTTTCTCACGACTTTACAAAAAATAAACCGGTCCATTACCGCAGATCAGGGGTTTTATTTGGGGAATCAAACTAACGAGCTCAACGAACGCGATGCTGCGGTTTCCGCATTGGTGACAGTCCTCGCCGTGGATGAAAAACAAGAGGCCGTTGTAAAAAGTGACAAAATTATTCCCATTGGAGCAGGCTTGCCGGCCACTTTGGCTAAATTGCAGGAGTTTCTTGGATTGTCCGATGAAGAACTTCCCAAATTTCTTGCTTTTGATATCGATGACATGATTGCGCTTGGACTGGCGTTAAAGAAAGATCCGGCGACGGCTGAAATTGAACAAAAGATTATCAATGCTATTGTGGCTCTCCGCGCAAGGGGAGTTCATATTGCTTTTCTATCAGACAACCAAGCCCAAACAACCATTGACCGTTTAACACCCAATATTGCTGCGGCCATGCAAACTCAAAACCCTCCTTCCGACCGCCGGGATTTTGTTTTTTATACCAGCGTTCAAGTCACCAAATTCACCATGGATTTTTCCAGTTCATCACCCCAAGTTAATTATGATTTGGAATATTCTAAAACAGCCCGAATGCCCGCGGCCGTTGTTCAGGGCATTACGGAGTCCCTCGGATCGGTGTACGAAGATGCGTCCGGAAAAATTCAGGGGCAGGGTTTGCTCTATGACTATTACATGAGCATTACCGATGAAGTTGAAGGAAAGCGCGTTCTAAAAACGGAACTTGCCGGTACTTATTCAAAATTCAAAAACGAAGTTACACCGCACGGTAACCTGCTTCCTTTAAGTGTAGAAATACGCGAACCTTTCGCCGGTGTCGACGGTTTTGAACCTGGTTCGGCTTCTCAAGTTTCCATCCCGCGTCTCATGTCGCGATTTCTGACCCCGGACCCGGTGCCCGGTATTGATGACCGCGAAACGATGTTGATGCAAGTGGCGAGTCAATTAATCGCGCAATTCGACGGAGAAATTGTTGAAACCAATTTGGAATCGGTCAAATATTTTGCCAAGGCGGCTGATGGCGAAGTGATCGTCACCATGTCGAATGATCAAGACGGAAAAGGTTCTCCGCTTCTTAGCGTATGGGACGCGACAACGCAGCAAGCGGTTTTTTATCAAATTCCCGTCCAAATTGATGAGCCCGTACAAGAAATCAAAATGTTGAATTCTTGGGGCGATAAACTGGCGGTCATTTCTGCTTCTAAAATCGTTTTAGTTTCGTTAACACCAGTCCGTTATTATCCGGGTTCATATAGTTACAATTATGATTCTCGCACCGCCGAGCCTCCGGCTGATCAATTACAGCAATTAGTAAGGACCTATACCCCGGGCGATGCCGCGAGCCGGGAACAGGAAATAAAAGCGCTTCATGAATGGCGCATCATTCAAGAGGAAGCGGCCCGCCAACCGGACCGCCGTGCATCTTGGTGGGATACGGCTCCTGAATATTATCGATATCGTCGTGACCCGCGATTTAAAACCCTCGCAGCTTCTTCTGAAATGCGGCAAGGCTGGTTTAAATCGGCTGTAACAACCGTATTGTTATTTTGGAATGTTGTTGGTCTCGGTGGTTTAGGCAGTCTTAATGAACCCACTGCCGTTACAGCTCAGCAAAAAACTCCTAAGAAAGCGAAAGCTCCTACTCCGGCCGAGAAGGAATTGGAAGCAAGGCTCGCGAAACTCTATCAAGCTGCGCTTGAAGGAAAAACCGATAAAGAAAAAGCCGATCGGATGGAAGAATTCATTCAATGGCATTATTTGCCGTCGCGTGGTTATCGGGCGATCAAACAAGGATGGCTTACGGCGGTAAAGGATTATTTTGGAAAAGGTGGAACTTCCTACGTTGATTTCAGTAATGAATTTAACGCGGGCAAATTAACACAATTAGCGGGCGGGCAGTCTCCCGATCTGAAAAAAGTTACTGGATTAGAAAGAGAAACTGCTAAAGCGCGCGATACGAGAGTCCAAGCGCTTGAGAGAGAACGCGATGCGTATGACAAAGCAAGAGAGAGTGGAGACCTAGAGCAATTAGCAGCTTTTCTGAAAGTATTTTTTGCGGCGCGTGATCATAAAATTGTCGGCGAACAGACCGCTAAAGACAATTCCTGGTTAGGTGGACTGACGCAAGGCCTCATGGGAACTAGTTTTGTGCAGCTCGGGATTGAATTTAATCCTGAGGGTTTGGCCCAAAAGGTTAAGGAAGGCCGTCTCGCTAAAGCGCCCAGCAAACAATCCAAATCCGAAATGCGCAGTGGAGAACCCACATCCCCAGAAGATGCTTTTACTCAGGCGTTGATAGCAGAATTCAACAAGCGTTTTGATGGCGTTCTTTTCCCGATGGGGGAGTTAGTCTCTAAGCCGGTTTTGACTAATCGAGGCCTGCGGCAAGTTTACGTCAAAACCGACTACAAGCGCGGGAATGAAGTATTTTACGTTCATTTTTCTAATACAGAATTAGCCGCACTGTCTTCTTCAGGAGAATCCATCACTCCAGAACTTCTTACAGAAATTGCCGAGGGAATTTTAATCGCGGCTTATCCGGGAGATGCAACATCTGCTTATATAAAAGTACCGATAAAGAATGTTTGGCAAAGACGCGCGGGATATGAAATTCGAATAGTGATTCCAGATTTGAGGTTAAGGGCTGTACGTTTAGAAGCATCCGCTAATCCCCTCCCAAAGGACCTCCGCGCCATCGCTAAAAAAATCGAAGCCATTCCGTTTTGGGGCTTGGGAAAATTTGCTGCCCAATCCGAATTGCGCAGTGCAGAACCAGGGCAAAGCTGGTTTAAAATGGGATATCATCGATGGGTTAAACCTGTGGTAACGGCATTGCTTCTCCTGAATGTCCTCGCCGGATTTCCTCCCGCAGGCCCGATTGGAGTTTTGAACGCTCAACAAAAGACCGCCAAGACAAAACAGGCGGCAACAGATCCGATGTTCGAGCAAGTCCGAAAACGCGCTGAAGAATTATCTAAAAAACCCTATGTTCCGCAGCAAATCATTCCTTCGCCGGACTTCGATCCTCCCGCAGTTGATTATGCTACGGAAGCGGGTGTCGAAGGTCTCAAAATTTTTGATGTTAATGGAAACGCTGTTGTCATTTCTCCGCGCCGTGGTGGATTGCAGCATGAATTGATTGTTCACGCTGAAAAAGCCGGCAAATTTGTTTTAGTTCCATTTGATCCTGCTCGTGTCAAATATCCGGCACGAAATGCGCAGGGAAAAGTGATCAATCCCAGAAATCTTCCCAGAGAAGTCCGGCATTGGACACAGGTATCTATTATTGCTCCCGGGCCGAATGGTTATCCGACAGTTGCCACTATGTTTGGCAATGGTTATGAACGGAAAGCCTCGCTCGGTAGCAAGACAATCGCCGGAACAATTTACGGTGCCTCGGGCCGTCCCTTTATGCAAATGGGAGAGGAATGGAAAGCGGGAAGAGCAGACCAAGCTTTCCCGGAATTAAGAGAAGTTTATATCCGGACGCCTAACTCCGGAGGGCAAATTATTTATCAAATTTTTGAAAGTCCAAATGCGGTCATGGTCCGTGGAGAGCGAATCGTTGCGAAGGCGACAACCGAGACGGACGTCAAAGGAGAAATTTATGTTCGCCCCGGTCATACCATCACAAGCAAGGATGCTGCGGGCTTTGGATACAGTAGTATGTTTGTAGATCCCACGGCTCATGATTCAAATGTCATGACGGTAACGCTTCGTAACGGAGAAAAAATTGTTCATCAAATCAAGAATCCTCCCAAAGCTGGAGAACCGGTTCAAGTTCAAGAATTTGGAACGCCTCAAAATCCCGCGACGGAAATAGGATTGGAAAACACTTTTGCCGACCCTTCACAAGCGAAGCCTAACGGCCGCCGTTATGAAGATCGCCCTTCTTTTTATCTTAAAGACATCGAAGTTAAATTAGATGGAAAAGATGTCCCTACCGGAACCCGTCTTATTACAATTTTCCCCGCGGAAATGGAAGACACTGATGACTTAGCAGTTGCAGCGATTTATTTGAAGCCAGAAGCACCTATCGAGCCTGGTAAGCGCATTACATTTTCTTATAAGGAAACTGTCCAGCGTGTAGGTCAACAACAAGCTGCAGCACCGAAGGGCAGTGTTGAAATGGGACCGGTGGGAGTCATTCGTCCGGATCAAAATAACCCCACAACGACTGAAGAAAAATTGGAAAAACCAGATGGTTTTGGATTTCATTATAACAGCGGTGATTTCGGCGGGGCTTATGCGGCATTAACCATTGAAGGCGGAGCCGCCGGCAAAACACTTTTCTGGGAATGGAAGGCTCTGCAGAATCCCAACACAAAACAGAACAAATCTCTTCCTGCTAAAGTGATGGTGAAAATTGAAGGACCCAGCGGTGTGATTACACAGGGTATTGTTAATGTCACCGGCAAAACAGGTGCATTCAATCTTCCTCGCAACACTCCCGAAAGCTTCCGTTTTGTTTTAGTCAATGAAGCTCATATGGCAGGAGCCGGTTTTAACCGCAATCCCGTAGGCCTCGGCGTTGCTAATTTCACGGCCAAATCCGAAATGCGTGGAGTATCAAGGGAAAGCTGGTTTAAAGCGGGATATCATCGATGGGTCAAACCTGTGGTAACAGCGTTGCTTCTCTTGAATGTTCTTGCCGGATTTCCTCCAGCAGGGCCGATTGGAGTTTTGAATGCTCAACAAAAGACCGCCAAGACACAGCAAGCCAGTGATTCAATGTTTGAGCTTGTGCGCAAACAAGCCGAACAGGCCGCCAAAAAAGCTTATGTCCCTCAAGTTGTTATACCTTCTCCGGATTTTGACGCGCCCGCATTCGATTATGAAAAAGAAGCGGCTGTTGTTCCGCACAAAGTTTTTGATGTCAACGGCCTTGGGGTTGCGGTTTATCCCCGCCGCGGGGGCTTGAAGCCTAAATTAGATGTGCAGGTTGAAAATGCCGGCCGGTTTGTCCCTCTGCCTTTCAATCCTGCGCTTGTCCAGTACCCTGCAACTAATGCGAAGGGCAAAGCGATCAACAGCCGCAATCTTCCCAAAGAAGTGCAGCATTGGACGCAAGTCAGCTTTTTTGCTCCGGGTCCGAATGGTTATCCGACTTACACTACGATGTTTGCCAATGGCTATCAGCGGACGGCCTCACTCGGAACGAAGAGTATTCCTGAAACGATTTACGGGGCTTCCGAGCGCGCCTTCATGCAAATGGGCAATAATTTGAATAAGGCCGATGATGCTTTCCCGGAATTGCGGCAAGTTTTTATCCGAAGACCCACGGCTGAAGGACAAGTGGTTTATCAAATTCTAGAAAGTCCGGATGCGGTCATGGTCCGCCGCCTTGAAATGTCCGCAAAAGCGCAGACAGTCATTAAAGTCATCGGAGAAATTTTTGTCCGTGCCGGACGCGAGCTTACATCTGAGAAGAATGCGGGTTTTGGATTCAGCAGTATGTATCTTCAGGGGCCGGACGAAGGTTTCAATAATCGAAATGCCGCTTATGATTCCAATTCGGTCACGGTCAAACTTAAGAACGGGGAAGTGGTCAATCATAAAATCAATAATCCTCCCAAATTAAGAGAGCCATCAAAACTTTTCGAGTTTGGCACGCCTGAAAATCCTGCGGTGGAAGTTGCTTTGGAATCCAAGCACGATAATCCGCGGCAATTTAGACCGGGCCCGCGTTACGAAGACCGTCCTTCGTTTTATCTCACCGGAATTAATGTGCAGATGGACGGCCAGCCTCTGCCGACTCAAACGCGCCTTCTTGTCATCAACCCCGGAATAGAAGGTTCGGATATGGACAATTTGGCCGTGGCTGCCATTTCATTGCGCCCGAAGGCGCCGATTCGCCCGTCCAACCGTGTGACATTCAGTTATGAAGAAGTTGTCAGACGCGCGGATCAAAAAGAGGCGGAAGCTCCGAAAAGCGGTGTTGAAATTATGGGACAGCTCGGAGTGGTCCGTGAAGGGGGTATCCCCGCTAGTTTAATGCAAGAAGTCGATTTGAAAGATGGTTTTGGTTTTCGTTACAAACAGGGCGGCGGCGATTTTGGCGGCGCATTTATTGCTTTAAAAGTCGAAAAAGCCGCGGGGAAAAAACTTACTTGGGATTGGAAAGCCATAGGAAATGACCCGCTTCCTGGAATCGTTATGGTTAAAATTGAAAAACCCGGCGGGCTTGTTGTGGAAATGGTCATGAAGGTCGATCCTAAAAAAAGAGCAGAATTAATCCTTCCGAGAGGGACTCCGGATGAATTTCGTTTTGTTCTTATCAATGAAGCCCATCGCGCCGACCTTGGTTTTACACGCAAAGCCGCCAGTTTGAGCGCTGTGAATTTTAAAGCCGAACCGGCATGTGGCGTCTTTCCGGAATGGAACGATCGGGATGGCCGAAGCTCAGGATTTATTTTCTGCTTTGCAAGCCATTAAAGATTTTCCTGCAGGCGATATTACCGGTCAATTACAGCTAAACGTCAAAAATGCGGCCCGCTCGATTGATATCGATTTGATGAATAAATTCACGGCCATGAGAATCAATATGGCCGAGTGGTTTCGCCAGGGGGCTCAATTTTTCCGGGGGGTTTCTATAACCGGCAATTTTCAGCCGGCTTATTCTTTAGAAGCTGTCATTAGAATTTGGAAAACCGTGACCGCTCTTTTTGCGCCGGGTTTTGGTTTGGGAAATTTGGTCCATCACCATCATTTATTCAGCAAAGAGGATCTCACGCGATTAGATTTTAGTTTAAAAATTTTGC
>JACPXL010000064.1 GCA_016196555.1 Candidatus Omnitrophota bacterium
AGCCAATTGGTATAAACCTTGGTCCATCGGTCCGGCGTAAAAACTGTTTTGCCTTCTCGGTGGGCTTTAAGCGCTTTTTCGGCGAGTGGTTTCATTTTCACAAACCATTGTTTGGAAAGATAAGGCTCCACTACTGTATCGCAGCGATAACAATGCCCGACCGCGTGAGAATGGGTATCTCGTTTTAAAAACAATCCTTGTGCTTCTAAGTCGGCGATGACTTTTTTGCGCGCCTCAAAACGGTCAAGACCTTGATACGGCCCGGCGTTTTCATTCATTTTTCCATTGGGATGCATTACATTAATTTGCGGAAGCTGGTGACGCCGCCCAGTTTCAAAGTCGTTGGGGTCATGGGCCGGCGTGACTTTCACAAATCCGGTTCCAAATTCGCGGTCCACCATTTCATCGCCAATAATTGGAATCTCACGGGCCAAAAGCGGGAGAACCACTTTCTTGCCAATTAAATGTTTATAGCGATCATCTTCGGGATGAACCGCAACCGCGGTGTCGCCCAACATTGTTTCAGGCCGCGTGGTTGCAACCACCACATGATCTTCGCCGATTTTTTCAAACGGTTCTTTTTTCCCAACCAGAGGGTATTTAATATGATAAAGCCCGCCTTGAACTTCCTTGTGGGCGGATTCTTCATCGGATAGCGCCGTTTGGCAGCGCGGGCACCAATTAATAATGTAATTGCCCTGATAAATTAGGCCGCGCTCATAAAGCGTCACAAAAACTTCACGTACGGCCTGCGACCGCTTAGCATCCATGGTGAATGCTTCGCGCGACCAATCGCAGGAAGCACCAAGGCGGCGAAGCTGGCGCGTGATGGTGCTGCCATGTTCTTCTTTCCATTTCCAAACTTCTTCCAGAAATTTTTCGCGGCCAAGATCGTGGCGGGTTTTTTTCTCCTTCGCAAGTTTTTTCTCCACCACATTCTGCGTGGCGATGCCGGCATGGTCTACGCCGGGGACCCACAAAACATCGTCCCCTTTCATGCGGTGCCAGCGTGTGAGAATATCCTGTATGGAATTATTGAGGGCATGCCCCATATGAAGAATTCCCGTCACATTGGGAGGAGGAATGACAATGACATAAGGTTTGCGGCCGGCCTTTTTGCCTGAATCACTGGCCGGGCGGAAATATCCCTTAGATTCCCACTGGGTATACCAGCGAGTTTCGGTTTCCTTGGCGTTATACCTTGTCGGCAACTGAGGTTCGGACATGGGAGGGCATTTTACACCTGAATAAAGCCATTCGCAATCATAGCTCTTGCTAAGGTAAAGCTTTAGAAGATTCGATCCGATAGGCTGGATATGCGGGAAAAAATATTTTTAATTCTTTTGATTGTCTTCTTACTGCAAAATGGCCCGGCCAATGCCCAAGAAAAACAAATCCCTTATACCAAAGAGAAAAGCGCTTATCATTTGAAGCCGTCTAAATCGAGTGCGTATTTTAATAAAACCAGCCCGTATATTCGAAAACCCACGGCCACCTCGTATGTCAGCAGCAGCAAAAAAAATCCCTATGCCCTCAAATCGAGCCCTTATTTCACCGAGACGAAAAAGGACGGTTTTTTGAGTGAATTAGGCAAAAATATTCTTTCGACGCTGAATGTCTTCAGGCAAATTATCAACAACCTCGGATAATTAATTCAATTCGTTAATGGCGATAATCCGGTCAAAGAGAGAACCCAGATAGGAATTCCCATTTAAGGAAAGATCAGAGACCACGACTTGGTTGATCCGGTTTTTTTCGTCTGAATCTTTGGAAATACGTTCAGCCCAGGTGGAATGAATAATATAAAATTTGCCGTCCACCTCGCCCAGATAAAGCATCATGTGAAGCGGCATTTTGAAAAGCGTGATTCCCGGAAGGCCGGCCCGTATGGCGGCGGTTTTTTCTTCCGCATTCTCATATTTTTTGAAATGTCCGAGCTGGGTCCCGATGAGGGACTGCTGTTTGGAATCCCGCGGCATTTCGACACCCAAACTCAAAAAAACATCATGCGTGAATCCCGAACAATCGCGTCCGTTGTACATGCCGCCCCAGCCGTAACGAGCTCCCAAAAGTTTAAAAGCCTGATTGATGATATTGCGCTGGGTAAAAGGAAGATAGCCTTTTGAAACGTCGGCTTTGCCGTCAATGTAGGCCTTTTTCAAAGTGACTTGATTGTCGGTTCCGCGTTCGGGAAGCCAAATCACGTGATAATTTCTGGCCTTTCCTTCCAATCTTTCCTTTGCGGTTTCAATTTCCGCAAGCGGCAGAATGGTCCCCATGGTCGGCCTTTGGATTTCATTTTTTAATTCAGGGTCGGAAAAAACCGGGATGCTTTCACCGGTAACGACAAAAAAATCAAAAACGGGTTTGGCAAATTTTTTAAGTTCTTCACGCGAATCAAAAATGGCAATGTCCCGGGCCCTCACCCAGCCGCGAGAGTAAGGGGCCTGAATGTAATACCATTGTCCGTCGGAAGAAATGTGATAAATTCCGACTGGGGTCCAGAGTTTGATTAAGGTAAATTGAAGCTGGTCAAACTCCACGTCACCGATTTGTTCGAGCATTTTAATTTCTGTGGGCAGCGCACGCACGGATGTCGGGCGAACAGCCGCACCCCAAATCACCGAAATTTGGCCGGGCACATTTTCCCAAGCCGATACCGGGCCGATTTGTTCATCAAAAAGACTTTCCGGGATCCGGTTGTCTTCGACGTCATACAAAATCCGGTGGCGCAAGGTCTTAAATTCAAATTCCAATTGATCGCGCACGGGTTTGCCTTTTCTGGCTTCGGGCATTTTAAAAACATCCACACGGTCCGGCAGCATATTCAGAATTTCTTGATTGAAATATTTTAATTCCTCCGGCGTTTTGACCGGGACATCCGCATTGGGCAGGCGCTTGATCCAATAGTCCGCTTTAAGCTGTTCGGGCGTCGTACTGGTCAAAAGAAGCGGGCCTTTCGGGAGTTCTGGAAGTTCCTCGGCTGCAACAGTTAAAGGAAGGATTAAAAAAAACAGGGCAAAAACAAAAGAAGGCCATCGTTTTAACATTCTTGCAACCTCAAACAGTTTGATGTTGTTTAGGAGAATTTTGATTGGGTGAAACGAGTTCAAAGATTTTTTCGCGCGCTTGTTGAATATTCTGCTGCTCCAGCTGAAGATTATTTGCCGCCTGAATTCTTTCCTCAGCCTGCTTTAAAATATTCTCCCCCTCTTCTGTCTTGCCCTGGCGTTCAAAAATATTCGCAAGTCCTAGATAAGCACTGAAATAATCGGGGTCTTCAGCCAAGACCAGCCGGTAATGACGTTCAGCTTCTTTCCATGCTTCCATTTGACGATAGGTTTCGGCCATTAAAAATTCCACGTCAGACTCGCGCGGAAAGAAAAAACTCAAATGATTAAGGATAAGCTCGGCTTTGTCTCCATCACCGTTTTGAAGATAAGCGATGACCAGATTGAATAAAAATTGAACATCGCGCACGCCGTCCTTGAAAATTTTCTCCCAATATTCGAGCGCCTGTGTCGGCTTTTTATCCACAAAGAAAAGCGCCCCTAAATGGTATTGAATAAAAAGATCCTTGGGATCGGCTATTTGCAATTTTTGCAGAAGTTCGAATGCCTTGTCGCGCTGGCCGAGCGCCTGATACACCAGACTCAGGCCAAAAGCTGCCTGGCGATTTTGCGGCTGCATCTCAAGCACTTTTTCAAAGCTCTTTGCTGCTTCTTCATTGTTTTTG
Source organism: Candidatus Omnitrophota bacterium (assembly GCA_016196555.1). GTDB lineage: Bacteria > Omnitrophota > Omnitrophia > Omnitrophales > Aquincolibacteriaceae > JACPXK01. The sequence goes on from JACPXL010000064.1 coordinate 3,737, forward strand.
ATCATCATCAGCAAACGCCCGCGCGCCAGCCAGGCGTAAGAATCGGCGGGGTTCACCTCCACGGCATGATTTAACTGATCGAGGGCTTTTTGAAATTCTTCCTGCTGCACATGAGTCAACGCAGAAAAAATATTCAGATGAAAATTGTTCGGGTCGATGGCCAGGGCTTTTTCGTAAAAACGATTGGCTTCAGCGGGCTGACCAAGGACACGGTAAACATGGCCGAGCGCCATCAGATTTTCCACGTTCTTTGGATTCTCAGCAATTTTCCGGTTCAAATCGACAATGAGGCTGTTGATACCGTAATCGACATTCGGCGTCGACATCAGCGCGATATGATAAAGATCATCGATATTTCTTTGATAAGTTTCAAAATCAATATTCATGGGCGGATTTTTTTCCGCGTCAGCCGCGGTGTCGGCTTTGAGCAAAGAAGTGATGGGCTGATCCTCGGCAAAAATAAAAGAGGCCGGAAAGAAAAGACCGAAAAAAATGACAAAATAGAGGAATTTTTTCATGGGTTTATTTTAACTGATTTCGTCCGGAAGTTCATTGATATCTTCTGTTTTACGAGGAAAATCTTTGGCAAGCTCCTGCCCCACTTTCTCAATTCCTTCAATAAGCCCGCCGAGGAAATCTCCCCCGGCAAAACGCTCCTGCATAATCGCTACGCTATTGGACCAGAAACTCTGGCTTGCCCGCTCGTGAATTCCCTTATCTCCATAAATAGCAAAGGCATGATCCGCTAGGGAAAAGTAAATTAGAACCCCATTACGCTCACGGGTTTTTGTCATGCCGAGTTTGGCAAAAACCTTTTCGGCTCTTTCCATAATAGGCCCTTTGGTTTTACGTTCGAGATGAACGCGGATTTCACCGGAAGTTCTTTTTTCGGCCGCTTGAATAGCCTGAACGATTTTTTCTTTTTCCTCTTTGGAGAAAAAATTTCTGGGATTTGATTTATGATTTACCATCCGCCGCTCGCGCCTCCACCGCCACCACCACCGCCGCCACCTCCACCAAAACCTCCACCACCGAATCCGCCTCCAAATCCTCCTCCGAAGCTTCCTCCGCCTCCTCCCCAATCTCCATTGCCCGAACGATATCCTCGGCGGCTAAGCGTAGTAGAACCGTAAGGATTGCGCGTCAAAAGGTGAATGAATATGGGTAAAAAACCGATTATTGCACCAAAACCCATTAATGAACCAGACCCGATAAAAAAACCCAAAATCATGCAAGCAACACCGCCCCAAAAAAGTATTCTCAAAACAACCAAAGAAAGAACATTGGCAAAAAATAAAGACAAAAGAATAAAAGACACCATAAAATTCTGAATACCTGAAAAATCCCCACGCACTTCGGCTTTGTATTCTCCGCGTGTTGTATCGATGATGGCCCGCACCGCGGCAGTGATTCCTTCGTCGAATTTTCCTTCGCGAAATCGGGGTTTCATTTCATTTTCAATAATGGTTTTGGAAAGAGCATCGGTAAGAACTCCTTCAAGCCCATAACCGACTTCAATACGCATACGGCGGTCATTTTTATAAATGGAAAGAATGACTCCGTTCTGTTTCCCCTTTTGGCCTGGTTTCCAAGCATCCATAAGTTTAATCGAAAAATCTTCCATGGAATTTCCATCAAGACCGGGGAAAGTAGCAATGAAGATTTGATTGCTGGTTTTTTCTTCAAACTCGCGAAGGGTTTGCTCGAGGCTCGCGCGCGCGGAAGGCGAAATCATCCCCGCATAATCGGAGACATAGCCTTGCGGATTTTTGGGAATCTCGAGGGCAAAAAGGTTTGGAGTAAAGAAGAAAAAGAAAATTAAAATGCTAAGGAAACTGTTGAGCGGCGCTCCGAAGGCTGAGCGAAGCCGGAGGCGCGAATGAGCCGCGCCACGCTGGGGCGCGGCGAATGGTCGCGAAACGGTTTCCTTATGCATTAATTAAAACTTAACGGCAGGAGCTTTTTCGGAACCGGCTTCGGCTTGAAAATAGGCCTTTTCTTTAAACCCCGAAAATTTGGCGACGAAAATATGAGGGACGGTGCGCCGCAGCGTATTGAAATCGCGGGCCGCTTCATTAAAGCGCATTCTTTCCACCGTAATACGGTTTTCCGTTCCTTCTAACTGGCTTTGAAGCGCCAGAAAATTTTGGTCCGCCTTTAAATTAGGATATTGTTCCACCACCAGCAAAAGCCGCGAGAGAGCGCTGCTCAGTCCGCGCTGGGCTTCTTGAAATTTTGCGAGAAGTTCTGGATTGTCCGCGATTTGTTCCGTGGAAAGATCCACTTTGGTGGCCTGCGCTCTGGCTTCAATCACTTTTTCTAAGGTTTCTTTTTCATGGGCCGCATAACCCTTGACTGTTTCCACAAGGTTGGGAATCAAATCAAGCCGGCGCTGATAAACATTTTGTACTTGGGCCCAGGCGGTTGACACTTTTTCTTCGCCAGAAACCAATTGATTATAAATCCCGCCCCACGTGATAATTCCAAAAATTAAAATTCCAATAAGCACCATCAACACGATCGCTGCACTTTTTTTCATATAATGTCTCCATTTTGCCGTCATTCTGCCCTAAAGGGCTGCCCTGACTTCCCATTAAACCATTTAATGAGAGTCATGGCTGAGGTCCGAAGGACCGAAGAATCTCAAAATAGAGATCCTTCACCGCCTTCGGCGGTTCAGGATGACGATTTGTGTTATCCTTTTAATAGTTTGTATTCAATGGCTTCAATAAGAGCTTTCCAGCTTGCTTCGATAACGTTTTTATCCACGCCCACTGTCGTCCAAGCATTTTCTTTGTCCTGGGATTCGATGAAAACACGCACTTTAGCTGCCGTTCCTTCGGACGAATTCACCACGCGGACTTTATAATCGGTCAACCGCATATCTTTGACTGAAGGATAAACTGTTTCCAGAGATTTTCGGAGCGCTTTATCCAATGCATTCACCGGACCATCGCCGTCTTCTTCCGCTAAATACTCTTCGCCTTTGACTTCCAGCTTAACGGTGGCGGTGACGCGTGAAGAGCCGTCGCCGATATCTTCTTGATTAATGCGCGCCAATTTTCGCGTGAAGAATTTTTTGGATTTTCCCATCAAACGCTGTACCAAAAGCTCAAAGCTTGCTTCGGCCGCTTCGAATTGATAACCTTCGTTCTCGAGTTTCTGGATCTCAGAAAGAATTTTTCTGGTTTCAGGCGATTCCTTGCCGAGTTCCATTTGAAGTTCTTTGGCTTTGAGCATGATATTGGTTTTTCCGCCAAGTTCTGAAACCAAAAAGCGGCGGTGATTACCGATTTGACGCGGGTCCATATGCTCATAAGTCTTTGAGTTTTTCATCATCGCGTTAATATGAACGCCGCCTTTATGGGCAAATGCCGAGCGCCCGGTAAAGGCCTGATTATTGAAAAGCGGCATATTGCAAATTTCTGCCACATAATGCGAAAGCTGAGTAAGTTCTTTTAATTTACCGGCCGGAAAACATTTGGCCCCCATTTTGAGCTGAAGAATGGGAAGAATGCTCACAAGATTGGCGTTGCCGCAGCGCTCGCCATAACCATTGATCGTGCCTTGCACCAGTACGCAGCCTTCACCAACCGCTTGAATCGAATTGGCCACACCGAGTTCGCCATCATTATGACAGTGAATACCGAGCGGAACTTTGATGGAACGCTTCACGCGCAAAATGGCGCGGCGGATTTCATGCGGCAGTGTCCCTCCATTGGTATCACACAATGTAATATTGTCCGCCCCGCCCCGCGCCGCCTGCTGCAGCGATTTGACGGCGTAGTCCGGATTTTCTTTGAAGCCGTCAAAAAAATGTTCGGCGTCATAAATCACTTCGAGTTTTTTGGATTTTAAATAAGCCACAGTTTCATAAATCATCATGAGATTTTCTTTGAGCGAAGTTTTAAAAACTTCCGTTACATGAAAATCCCAGGATTTTCCAAAAATCGTAACGGCCTTCGTGCCCGCTTCAAGCAAAGCCTTCACCTGCTGGTCTTCGCTGACTTTGGTGTGTGCACGGCGCGTGGCTCCAAAAGCAACGATGCGAGAACGGCGTATTCCGGCCTTTTTGATTTCCTTGAAAAAGGCCAAGTCCTTAGGATTGGAGCCCGGCCATCCGCCTTCTATATAATGGAAGCCAAATTGGTCAAGGCGCTGGGCAATCAGGGTTTTGTCATGAAGGGACAAACTGATCCCTTCCGATTGTGTCCCGTCTCTTAGCGTTGTGTCATAAAAAATGACTTTTTTCATTTTTTGCTTAATCCAAATTCCTTATGAATTTCCCGGATGGCTTGTTTTCCTTTCCCGCCTTCGATCACGCAGGAAATTTTAATTTCCGAGGTGGAAATCATTTCAATATTGATTTTTTTGCGCGCCAGCGCTTTGAACATGCGCGACGCAATGCCGGAATGAGAACGCATTCCCACACCGACCACACTGATTTTGGAAATGTTTTCATCACACGTCACTTCACCGGCCCCGATCGATTTGGCGACTTTATTGACTACCGGCATGGCGCGGCCCAGCTCATTCTTGAAAACCGTGAAGGAAATGTCGGTTTTTTTAGTCTGGGTTTTATTTTGAATGATCATGTCGATATTAATATTCGCATCCGCAAGGCGCGCGAAAATTTTTGAAGCGACGCCCGGTTTATCCGGCACATCAAAAATCGTCACTTTGGCTTCATCTTCCATCAAAGCCACACCGCTCACCACAATGTCTTCCATCTTTTTAGTCTCCTTTGTAATCAAAGTTCCTTCGCCTTCATGGGCGGAGTTACGAACATAAATCGGAACGTCGAATTTTTTGCCAACTTCTACGGACCTGGAATGCATGACCTTCGCTCCAAGCGCGGCCAATTCCAGAATTTCATCATAGCTGATAACGTCGATTTTCCGCGCATCCGGCACAAGGCGCGGATCAGCCGTAAAAATACCGTCCACATCCGTGTAAATTTCACAATGTTTTGCACTGAGCGATTTTGCAAGCGCCACCGCCGTCAGGTCCGAACCGCCGCGGCCAAGGGTGGTAATTTCTTCGGCAACAGTTTTTCCCTGAAATCCGGCCACAATCACCACTTGGCCTTCGCCTAACGCTTTTTGAATTCTATCGGTATTCACATCCAAAATACGCGCCTTGGTATGAAACCGGTCAGTGATAATTCCCACCTGCGGGCCCGTAAAAGAAATTGCTTTCATCCCCAAATGCTGAATGGCAATGGCCAAAAGCGAAACGGAAACCTGCTCGCCCGTCGAAAGGAGCATATCCATTTCACGCTCATTCGGGTTCTTGGTGATTTGATGCGCAAGTTCGATCAAATCATCCGTCGTGTCCCCAAGCGCGGAAACCACCACCACCACATCATGGCCCGCTTTTTTGGTTTTGACGATTCGGCGCGCGACACGCTGGATGCGTTCGACATTGGCGACGGAACTTCCGCCGTATTTTTGAACAATGAGCGACATGGTAAAATTACTTCGCTAAAAAGTACGGAATAAGTTCCGTGCTCTTATTCATTTTTAATTCTGAATTTTTTGCGGTCAGTTCGGAAAATTTGTCGAGTTCATCCGGCATGACATTTTTCCCGGCAATCACAAACGGCACGTGATCGCGCACATGGCGTTTCATTTTCCACGGCGCGGCATGGCATGGCGTGATCAAAATGCGGACATCTTTGACTTCGTCCAAATATTCTTTGGCCTTGGAAAGAATAAAAAAATCGACCGCTTCAATGGCGGAAATTTTTTCTTTCAAATCGCCCGCGCGCGAGGCTTCGTCACAGGCCTGAATATGCACACAGACAAAATCTTTTTCGTTCAGGGCTTCAAGCATCATTTTCCCTTTTTTATCATAATTGGTTTCGGTGTCGCCTGTTCCTCCGGAAACTTCCAACACCGTGAGCCCAGCAATACGTCCTACGCCTTTCGCGTATTCAATACCTGCAATCATTGCCCCGGAAACACCGAAGCGTGCGGAGAATTTTTCAATTTTCGGCGCACTCCCCTGGCCCCAAAGCCAAATCATATTGGCGGGATTTTCTTGAAGGTCCAGGCGGACTTGATTAATTTCGTGGTCCTGCAAAAGCAATTTGGCATCGAACATTAATTTTTTCAAAAGTTCGGCGCCAGGACCTTTGGGGAAATGCGTTTCCATTTTTTCTCCGATAATCACGTCCGGAGCAATCGTTTTGGCTGAAAGGGCCTCATAACCGTGGGCGTCTTTTAAAACTGCAATATGGCGGTATTCCGAACCGGCAAAAAACCGGACAAAATCACTGGAAACTTTTTTATTCAGAAAATTAATCAATGCCTTTGCTTCTTTAGTGGAAAGATGCCCCGCCGTTGAATCCGCCAAGACACCGGCGGCCTCCGTCACAAAATTCATGCGAAAAGCAATCTCATTTTCCTCGAGCTGCAAATCCAAATTGGCGGCCTCGAGCGGACCCCTGCCCGTATAAACTTTTTGAGCGTCATAACCAAGCAGATTCAGCAAACTCACATCGCTTGAAGGTTCCAAATGATCCGAAAAAAGTTTTGCGAGTCCCACCTTCCCGGACTTGGTGAAATAATTCAGATTGGGAATTTTGGCCACTTCAAACGGAGTTTTTCCGCCCAGCTCATCGCTGGGATGATCTGCCGCACCTGGTATTGCAATCACAATGTATTTCATAAGGAACTCTCCTCTGTCATTGCGAGAAGGCCCGAAGGGCCGACGAAGCAATCTAGCAAATGCGAGATTGCTTCGCTCACTTCGTTCGCTCGCAATGACGGTATTATTTCATTATTGATTCGCTGACCGCGTCAAATGTCGGTTCAACCGTTTCGATTTTATCATCAAAACTAAGCGCAAAATCCGGGTCTTTAAGCCCGGAACCCGTCAGCGTAATCACAATTCGTGTTCCTTCTTTAAAATATTTTTTCTTGGCGAGTTTCATCACACCTGCCACGGCCGCAGCCGAAGCCGGTTCTGCAAAAACGCCTTCCTGTTCGGCGATAAAACGATAAGCCTGCGTAATTTCTTTGTCGGAAACCGCATCAATTAATCCGCCCGACTCATCGCGTGCCGCAAGCGCACCCTTCCAGCTCGCGGGATTTCCAATGCGAATCGCCGTCGCAATGGTTTCCGGTTTTGCTACCGGTTTTCCGTTCACAATCGGCGCCGAACCTTCCGCCTGAAAACCAAGCATTTGCGGCAAAGTCTCAGACTTCCCTGCTTTTTTATATTCCTGATAACCTTTCCAATAAGCCGTGATATTGCCGGCATTTCCCACCGGAATTGCGTGATACTCCGGGGCATCTCCGAGATCATCAACAATTTCAAACGCCGCAGTTTTCTGCCCTTCAATCCGGTAAGGATTGATGGAATTTACCAAAGTGATTTTAGTTTTTTTCGTAATTTCTTTGACCAGTTCAAGTGCTTGATCAAAATTTCCTTTGATCATAACCACCTTCGCGCCGTAGCGATAAGCCTGGATCAATTTTCCTTTTGCGATTTTCCCTTCCGGAATTAGCACAAAACATTTCAGCCCGCAGCGCGAAGCGTAAGCCGCAGCCGAAGCCGAAGTATTTCCCGTAGATGCGCACATCACAGCTTTTGATTTTTCCTCCAGTGCCTTGGAAATCGCCATGGTCATTCCGCGGTCTTTAAATGATCCGGTGGGGTTAAGCCCTTCGAATTTATAATAAATCCGGACATTTTTAAGCCCGATTTCTCTGGGCAGCCCTTCGGCCAAAATCAAAGGCGTATTGCCTTCATTCAAAGAAATAATCGGAGTTTGTTCGGTCACAGGTAAGTATTCCTGATACCGTTCGATAATGCCGATTTTTTTTACCGCAAATTTCCGAGCCGTTGTCATGATTAATCCTTGTTATTCCCTGTCATCCCCGAATGTTTTAGTCGGGGATCAATTGCCGGATTCCCGATTAAAGATTTCGGGAATGACGAAACAAAAACGTTTCGTCAATTGCCTTCAATTCGCAATACTTGCGATTTGCCGCGCACAATATGAAGCCGGTCGATTTGCCGAATGGCCGTGCGCACATCATGCTCATGCGCGTCATGCGTGATGAGAATAAGCGGCACAACACCGCCCGCTTTTCGCTCACGCTGAATCACATCCGAAATACTGATACGGTGCGCACCGAGAACACGCGAAATTTTCGCGAGCATGCCCGGCTGGTCCACAATATGAAAACGCAAATAATAGCGCGATAAAATCGAGGAAATATTTTTGATCTTGAGCGTTTTATCAATCGCGCGCATATGCCCGTGATCGCCGCTCAAATAACCGGTATCATGTTTAGCAATGTCGATCAAATCGCTCACCACCGCGCTGGCGGTTGGTTCGGGACCGGCTCCGCGGCCGTACAAAAGCACATCGCCGACTTCATCGCCATGAATTAAAACGGCATTAAACGATCCATTCACATTCGCGAGAATATGCGATTTGGGTAAAAGCGTAGGCTGAACCCGCGCTTCGATTCCGCCCGGAGTATGTTTGGCCAAAGCCAGCAATTTGATCCGGTATCCAAATTCTTCTGCGAATTCAATATCCTCGCTGCGGATTTGTGAAATTCCTTGAGAATGAATATCGCGAAAACGCACTTTGCCGCCAAAACCAAAACGC
>JACPXL010000004.1 GCA_016196555.1 Candidatus Omnitrophota bacterium
CCGGAATTTTTTTTCATATTTCCGAAGTAATACTCATGCAGTCTCATGCCGTTAAATTCCCAGCCAAAGCGGCGTTTGCATTCGTCGTACTCGGGAGATTTTTCTTTTCCTTCCCGGTCCCATTTGGCAATTTGGGCCGCAAGAGTATTGACGTTTTTGACGTATCCTTCATAAAGCGTAAAGTGATTCTTCAAGAGTTCATCGCTAAACCCTTGCGTCCCGTACAAATAATCATAATTTTTCGCCTGATAAATCATAGGGTCTCTCCTTTCTTACGCCGCAATCAACACTAATCCGTTTGCCCAAAGCAAAAACAGGATCAATGCGATTTGGCATGCCCATCCCACCAAAACAACGGCCACAGCTCTGCCCATGCTTTCATAATCAAGCGCCTGACGGACCGCGAGCACCATCGCCACAAGCATCCAAACCATGGCGATGAAAAAGATGGGAACTCTTAAGGGCGGGAACAATCCGAAAATCCGGATTAACCCCGGCGTGCTGGCAAAACCAATGACGCGCATCACTTCGCTAACACTTGAAGAAGTTTGCGGCTTCGCCATTAATTTGCCGCCCACTCCATAAATAATCGCTGCCCAGATGACCCATCCAAGCAAGGTCGAGACAATTCCCCAAAAAAGCCCCTCGATCCCTATTCCGGGAACCAGAAGGCCGACTCCCCCAGCCACACTTGAAAGAATCACAACCACAGCAGCCTGTTTTAAGGCTGAGGGGTCATGTTCAACTTCTTCGTAGATCTGCGGATCGAGTTTTGCCGCTCCAACAATTCTTTGTGCGAAAGTAGTCATGATAAGTTACCTCCTTTTCTTCATTTTTATTTCAATGGCTACACCCGTGGGTGGGCCACTAAATCAAAAGCCAAAGACACAAGGAACAACACCAAAAATACGACAAACAACAGCTTCGCAATTGCCGCCGCACTCACCGCAATCCCGGTGAATCCGAAAATCCCTGCGATAATCGCGATCACGAAAAATGCTAATGACCAAGAAAGCATGGCGTCCTCCTTTCCTATTCCGGCTTAGAAAATAGCGCGGAACAGATCGGCTACCAGTTGAAATGGAAGCGCGATAATTTCACCGATCACATGGAAAATACCGCCTATCACTCCACGATCTCCTTCATCAACTTTTTTCGTTTCTTTTTCAACCACGACCGTTTGACTACTTGACGGTGTGCTGGTGGATTCTTTCGTAACACTGGTTTTTGAACTGCTGGACTCACACCCTCCCGTCACAAATCCTCCCACAACAAGAGTCGTGACCAGAAAACAGCTCATCAAAAAAGCTCCCCATCGTTTCGAACCATTAGACTTAAGGTCAATCGATGTCATGATTCCTCCTTTTTCCCTAATTTCGGATTTCAACTAAAGAATTAATTCCATCACTTCTGCGTAAGCGCTCTGAGCGAATAATCCATAAGCGAGTAAGGCATAGGCCGTAACACCTGCAGCCATCACGGTTATCCGCCACACGTTTTGTTTCATATGCTTTGTCATCTGAGCCTTCACTTTCTGAATCCATCCCATCGGCTTATATTCCGTTAGGCCGATTCCATCATGTCATAAGTATTGGGAGAGTCACTTTCCCGCGAATTGGCGCGCAAACGGACCGCTATATCTTTCTGAATCCAATCCGTATTGTTTTTTTGCTGATTTTGCTGATCATAGGCGCCGCGATAATCCACAAATTCAAAACCGGGTTTCTTAAAGCCCTTGTTTTTGTCATCTCCCTTGTTTTGAAAAAAGTAACTGTTTGATTGCGATTGCTTTCTTTTTGGAAATTCGTTTTTACGTGCCATTTTTCCTCCAGTAGTTGTAAGGTTCAGTATTTCACGCCAAATATCAATCAATTGCCGTGCCAAATACTTAACCTATGTTTTTATCGAGACTTAGAAAAAATCGAAAGGGGTGGAAAAAGGTGATTCCACCTAGAAAGTGTCAGATATTTCAGACATTCAGACAAAGAAAAGACTAACGAATAGCGGAGACTAGGCGAGGAGCTACCTTCTTAAAACAGGCCTCTAAAATCTCGATGGCAATATCGACATGTCCTTTATTCACAATCAAAGGCGGGGAAAAACGTATACCGGATTCACCGCAGCCAAGAAGAAGCAGTCCTTTTTGAAAAGCTTGTTTGATAATTTGGTCCCGCTCGCGGACGGCAGGTTCTTTGGTTTCCCGGTCGCGGACGAGTTCAATTCCCACCATCAATCCGACTCCGCGCACATCCCCGATTAAAGGAAACCGGCGGGACAATTCTTTAAGGCCAGAAATAAGATAATCTCCGACAGACGCGGCGTTTTGAAGCAGGCCCTCTTCCAAAAGTCGTATGGTTTCAAGCGCGGCCATGCACGCCAGCGGATTACCGCCGAAAGTATTCGCATGCGAACCCGGTTCCCAATCCATTAAATCAGCGCGCGCAATCATGGCGCCGAGTGGAAGTCCGGAAGCAATTCCCTTTGCACACGTAATAATATCCGGTTCCAATCCCCAATGTTCCACCGCAAACATTTTTCCAGTGCGGCCCATGCCGGCCTGAACTTCATCCGCAATCAAAAGAATTCCGTATTTGCGGGTGAGCTCACGAAGCCTTTGATGCCAGCCAAGGGGAGGGACCACATACCCTCCCTCACCTTGAATTGGTTCCATAATGACGGCCGCAACTTCTTCGGGCGGAACAGTTTTTTTGAAAAGAGTGTGTTCGAGATAATTCACGCAATCGATGTTGCATTCGGGATAAACTAAATTGTAAGGACAGCGGTAACAATAACCATAGCCGACATGAGTGACGCCGGGCACAAGCGATCCAAAATTTTCCTTTTGTTTGACTTTGCTGCCGGTCAAAGAAAGCGAGCCCATGGTCCGGCCGTGAAACGCTCCAAAAAAAGAAATCATTCTTTCACGTTTAGTTTTATAACGGGCCAGTTTGAATGCGGCCTCGACGGATTCTGTGCCTGAATTGGTGAAGAAGACGCGCTTAGCAAATTTTCCCGGCGCTAATTCGGCGAGTTTTTTTGCGAGCCGGTTTTGAGCTTCATAATAGAAGTCTGTCCCGGACATGTGGAGAAACCGGTCCGCCTGTTTTTTAATGGCCTTCACCACATCCGGATGACTGTGGCCGGTGGAGGTCACTGCGATCCCGGCGGTAAAATCTAGAAACACATTGCCGTCGGGATCTTCCATCCAGACTCCGCGCCCGCGATGGGCCACAAGAGGGTAAGATCGGGTAAAAGATGGGGAAAGAAGTTTGCGGTCCTGCTGGATGATTTTGCGGGCCTTGGGCCCCGGCAAAGGCCGGCGGATCTTAGGGCGCTTCATACACTCCTGTCATTGACAGCCATTTAATCAATCGACATCAATTTGCGCCTTCTGAAGGCGGCCGCTGAAATCGACAAAAACGCTTTTCCATTCGCTGAAAATATCGAGTCCGGTTTCTCCGGCTTCACGATGCCCGTTTCCAGTGTTTTTGACGCCTCCAAACGGCAGATGAACTTCCGCGCCGATCGTGGGACCATTAATGTAAGTGATCCCCGCCTCGATATCGCGGATGGCGCGCATGGCACGATTCACATCGCGAGAATAAAGCGCGGAAGAAAGCCCGTAAACCGTATTGTTGACCTCATGAATGGCTTCTTCCAAATTTTTGACCGGCATAACACAGGTCACCGGGCCGAAAATTTCTTCCCGGACAATTTTCATTTTTGAATCGGCATGCGTAAAAACCGTGGGAATATAAAAAGACCCGCGGCTAAGTCCGGGGCCTTTTGCATAACGGCCGCCGCACTCAAGCTTGGCGCCCTCTTCAATGCCGCTTTGAACGTAGCCGTGAATTCTTTCGCGCTGAACATCATTAATCACAGGCCCCATTTCAACCCCGGCTTTTAGGCCGTATCCAATCCGTATTTTTTTGGCGCGCTTCACAAGTTCACGCGAGAATTTTTGATAAACACTTTTTTCCACATAAATACGGCTCGTGGCTGTGCAGCGCTGACCCGTGGTCCCGAAAGCTCCCCACACGGCCCCTTCAAGCGCCAAATCAAAATCAGCATCGGCCATTACAATTTGAGCGTTTTTCCCGCCCATTTCGAGCGAGCAGCGTTTGAGCATTTTGCCGCATTGCTGGGCAACCAAACGGCCGACTTCGCAGGAACCTGTAAAAGAAACCAAACGAATTCGTGGATGGCGGACAATGGCCTCACCCGCAGGAGCGCCTCCATGCACCATGTTCACAACTCCCGGAGGCAGCCCGGCCTGCTCCAGAATTTCTACAAATTTCGCAGCTGAAAGCGGCGTATCTTCCGCCGGTTTAAACACCACGGTATTGCCGCAAATCAAAGCCGGAAAAATTTTCCAAGAAGGAATGGCGGTGGGAAAATTCCATGGAGTAATCAGTCCGCAAACTCCGATGGGCATGCGTATGGACATGGCGAATTTATTTTTGAGTTCACTTGTCGTGGTTTGTCCAAAAAGCCGGCGGCCTTCTCCTGCGGTGTAATAGGCCATATCAATGGCTTCCTGAATATCACCGCGAGTCTCACGCAAAACTTTTCCCATTTCATGCGTCATGATTTTTGACAATTCTTCTTTTTTCTCTTTCAGAAGAAGTCCGGCCTTTAAAATAATTTCTCCGCGCATGGGAGCGGGCATGAGTCTCCACCGGTCATAAGCTTGTTCGGCCGCCGCCACTGCCTTTTCCACATCTTCCGCGCTGGACTCGGGAAATTTCCCGATCAAATCCCGGCCGTCGGCAGGATTGCGGTTCTCAAACGTCAATCGGCTTTCGGCGGGAATCCATTTTCCCCCGATATAATTCAAATAGGATTTTGCCATGGCACACCTCCGCTGCTTTTCACTTTGTTCATCCAATATTTGAGCGTATGGATTGCTTCATAATCGGTCACGTCGAGTTTTAAAGGCGTTACGGAAACAAATCCGTTACTGACAGCTTCTTCGTCGCTTGTCCCATCCGGGTCCATGAGTTCAATTTCCCCGGCCAAGGTATAAATTTGTTTTCCATCATGCGCCTCTTCTTTGACAAATTCTTCAATAAAACGCGAGGCCGCCTGCTTGGTAATTTTAACGCCGTCGATTTCGGAAACCGGAAGCGGCGGAATATTCACATTCAGCATCATATGGCGCGGAAAAAGAGGAAGACGGTAGCCTTCGATGAGCATCGAAACCACGGCCACGGAAGCGGAGAAATCCTGAAAGGTACGGCTGCAAAGCGATACCGCCATGGCCGGTATTCCATTAATAAGGGCCTCCCGCGCTCCAGAAATGGTCCCCGAGTAATAAACGCTGATGCCGGTATTGGCGCCTTGATTGATCCCGGAAATCACTAAGGAAGGAATAAAATGGCTGAGTTCGGAAATGGCAAATTTGATGCAATCCGCGGGAGTGCCGTGGACGGCATATTCAGGAATACGCTTTTTTAAATTTTCCTCCACGCGAAGTTTTTGTCCGAGAGAAATAGAATGGCTGCAAGCTGAGCGCTCGGTTGCCGGCGCTACGACGACCACATTCACTCCGGCGGGCATGCCTGCGACAAGCGCGCACAAACCCGGGGCGTGAATTCCATCATCATTGGTAAGCAAAATATTCATAAGGTATTTTCTTTGTCATCCCCGAATGCTTTTATCGGGGATCCGTGTTTTAGATTCCCGCCAAAAGATTGCGGGAATGACAGTTTAAATTCAAGTATTCCGCATGATCGTTTTACAAGTTATTTCAAGTATAACATAGGGAGGAACCGTAACGGCCCAAGGCAATGCCGGAGCTTTGCAGCAAGCGGCGCAGCGACGGAGCGCGAAAAAGTTTTCGCTCCGCTTCCCTGCCCGTCGTAAATGAGCTTACGGTTTTTAATTCACGGTCGCAAATCCCGGGATGGCACATGATTTCACTAACGCCTTCGGGAAGATTGCGCAGAATGGCTTCAAGCGGGCCGGCCCTCCAATACCCTTCCGCGGTCAGATTTCCGAAAGTAAACTCCGGAGAAACAACGTTCGTCATCTTGAGGCGACTATTCATGAGGGCGGAGCGCCTTATAGGAAGGCGGGATTTTTTTGCGGCCTCGATTAAAATCCCGAAAAAAAAAGGATGATCATGAACTTGATGATGAGTGTCGAGATGATCGGGAAGAACTCCAAAAATGCTTTTGAAATGGCGGATTTGGGCGCTGTATTCTTCCAGTACTTGTGAAGCACGCGGAAGTTTGGAAAACTGCTCGGCAAGCTTACGGAAATTTCCGTTGGGCGCAAGAAGGGACTTGATTGGGCCGGCTTTTGAAACCGGTTTTGAAAAAGTAATGTTTAAATGAATGCCCAGCCCGAGATTTTTGCGCTTCTTTAATTCCCGTACCGTGGACGGCTCCACGGGAAGATTGGCCATAAAAGTCGTGCTGGAAACAATGCCCGTGTCATGGCATTCCAGAATCGCACGGGTTACACCGCGCGTCAAATTGCAGTCATCGGCGTTGACGATCAAAACACGCTTCATGGATTAAGGCAAAATCAAAAGGACGGAAGCGGCCGCATATTCACGCTCATGAGTCAGAGACAGTTCAAATTGATATTTGCGGGGCAGGCCAAAATGTTTACGCGAAGCCGGAGCAATATAAATAGAAGGCTTTCCCGAAGGGCCTCTTAAAACTTCGATTTCGGAAAATCGGAAATAGGCATCCTGGCGCGTAATTTCCATGGCCTTGAGCGCCGCTTCTTTGGCGGCAAAACGCGCCGCATAATGCTCGAATTTACGGCGTTTGTCTTGACAATAAGCTTGTTCGCGGGGAGTAAAAATTCTTTTGAGGAAGGCTTTGCCGTGGCGGCGAATCATCGCCTGCATCCGTGCCACGCTGATAATGTCAATCCCTTGAAGGATTCTCACGAGATCAGGTGCGGGCAACGAAGAAAATAATAATCCCAACCAGCAGAATTGAAATGATGTAAAAATTATTGTAGTGCCAAAAATCACCGAGGCGGGACCAAACAGACACGGATGAGGCGGATTTCGGTTTTGCCGGCATAATCTCATACCGCAAGTGCATGACTTCTTCTTTGCGGAAGCGCACATAGGTGCCGCCGATTTTATAGGCCTTGATTTTCCCCAGCTTCAGGTATTTCTCAAGTCCTGTCTGATCGATTTCGAGAAAGTTTTTTACTTCTTCAATGGTGAGCATGTTATTCATGAAAGGGAAAATTAAACGCGAGCGTTTTCCTCCTGAATCCAGCGCTCAACGGAGGATTTATTGAAAATCCACGAACCATTTTCATAATGGGCAGGGATTTTCTTTTTATTGGCCCATTCTTCAACCACTTTAGCTTCGACTTCAAGGTACTGGGCCACATCTTTGAGTGTCATTGAAACGTCAGGACTTTCGCCGGGCTGGCGTACATTTCCCATCGAAATCTGTCCGTCAATCACGGCCCCTTCAGCAACGCTGAGGCGCGGTGCCGTAATATTGCCTTGAATGGTGGCAGGCGCAATCACCGAAACACTGATCGTCGCAGTCACATCTCCGGTCAATTTGCCGGCAATAATGATGCGATCTCCTTGAAGATTGGCTTTTACTTTGGCATTTTCTCCAATGGTGAGATTGCCGCGGGCATCGAGTTTTCCCTCAAAGCTTCCATTAATTCGGAGATTGACGGGGTCTTTAAAAGTAATCGTCCCCTGCATACTTGCATCAACATCAAGTATTTTTTCCTCCAAATCGTCTCTTTTCTTGGCCATGGAAAATTCCTCCTTGTGGGGTTTTTAGAAGTGAGCTAAGTTATCATATTTTAACGCCGGGTGTAAAGGGCAAACTCTAAGCTAATATGGTATCCAGAACTTAAATTTTTATAAGTTCTGCTTGGCTTCGCACTCTTACCGCATGGCCTTTGTCAAGAAGCAGTTGATTGAGGTACTCAAGCCTCGTGGCTTGAGTACTACCCGTGGAAATTTTGTCATTTCCTACGGGATTGTAAACCCGGCCGCTTTGTTTTTTCTCAAAGAACACATGCCCCAAGTATCTGCCCCATTTTTCTTTGCGGGTGCGGATGGACTTCACGGTGATGAATTCGCAGCCGGAAAGCCGGGCTTCGACAAATCGCTTCGCCGCCCTGCCTTCGGGCGTATCCATTTCTGGACAATCAATAGAGTTTAGTCGAATGGTCTCACCTTTGCGGTCGCCAAACCCCAGACGAAAATCGACTTTCAGCGTGTCCCCGTCGATCACCTCTGTCACATAAGCCTTGTAAGTGTATAAAAGGTCCTCTTCCTTTTTCGAAACCAAGGACGTTACGGCTTGAAGGATAAACCCGCGCGCATGTTTTACCGACGTGACAATCGTTCCTGCAGGAAATTTTTCCTGGAACAAACTCAATTCCTTTTTCATCGAAAATCCCAAATCGATCAGGAGTTCCATTTTTCCACTGTGAATCGTTTCCGGGCGGATAATTTTGTAAGTATGAAAAGGCCCGAGACTGACCGCCGGCAATTGGACCGGCTTTCTGCCGTCGGATTGCGAAATATGTTCCGACCAATTCCGATTGCGCACTTCGATTTCAAGCTCGCGCGAAGTCCACTCTTCTTTCGAGGCTTGCTCGATTAATTTCAGACGTTTGCTCTCGTCCGGAATTCTCATCGCGGCCCGATAATGAGCCCAGCTCAGAAAAGAATTTGGCCGCGCGGCCAAATTCTTGAAACTGCGGAAAAACTGAAGGGCCCGGTAAAGCAGAGTTTCCGAAACGTCAAGATCGCCCGAAAGTCTTTCGATGACATCTTTGCCGTAATGCTCCGCCCGGCCTTCGTGCAGAAAAATATGCTCGTGCAGATGCTTGCCGGTTTGCCAGTAAGTAATCACTTTTTGCTGTTCGATTTTTTGCTGGCCTTCAAGGAGGGTTTCTTTCACTTTGAACCGAAGTTGGCCGTAAGACATCAAAGCATTCATTGTTTTTTTGTCCTCCGGTCCGGTTTTCCCGCCCGCCGTTTTTTTTCGGTGACTTGAAACTCCATCGACTTTCCGGCCATCAGCCGGGTCTGTGCATCAAGCGCGGGCGTCGTACTGAGAAATGTAAAGACCAAAGGCACGAGCAGCCATTCGAGCGCAAGAATGACCCGCTTCAAAAAGGGATTACGGGTCTTTTGCCTGGGCAAAAGGAACATGGAAAGGACAATCGTGACCACTAAAAAGGTAGAAGCCAGATTTAAAATAAGAGAAGTAATACGGGCAGAATTATAATAAAGCACAGAGCTTGAAAACTCCCGGCCGGCAACAATGGCCGGCAGCCATCCAATAAAGGTCATAATATAACCGACGGTCGACCAGGAAATGTGAATTTCCAGGAGTTTAAGCGCATACCGTAAACGGTTTTTAATGGGGATTTTGCTTTTTCGGAAAAACGCCCTCATCACTACCGGGAAATTCTCCACTCCCCAGGCCCAGCGCCGTTTTTGTCGGTAAATATTGACAAAAGTTTCCCAAAGAGAATCTGCCATCACCACATCCATGGAAAGCGTGACATACATCGGAATGACGTGATAGTCCCCTTCATAATGGACCAGCGCCTTCCAAAAAATAGCGGAATCATCGGAAATCATGTCCACCGGCCAATAACCGATTTCTACCAAGGCTTTGAAGCTCATACTATGACTTGAAAAGGTCACGAGTTTTTCGGGATTGGTGGCCTCGATCAGCTGAAAAAACGAAGATCCCATTTCAAGCACACGGGCAACGCCCGGGGCTTCCCAAATATTATTGTGATAAACCGGAATGGGCTGATAGCTTGAACGAAGACGATTGGGGTTGCGCAGAAAATGATATGTGAGCGCCGCAAAATAATCTTTGGAGGCAACGGTGTCCGCATCAAAACAAGAAATAAGAACATGTTCAAACGGGATATTTTTGGATTGAAGAAATGCCGCCGCCTGTTTGGCCGCAAACGTCACATTGGCCCCTTTAACACGGGCCTCTCCCGGAACATCCTGAGGATGGCTGGTCACTAAAAAATCAAAAAAATGACTGTGGTATTCTTTCTGAAGCTCGCGCGCCATATCATGGAATTCTTCGTCCGCCCTTTCTTCGATCGCCAAAACCGGAATAATCCGTTTCGTAGAAAAAACACTTTTGGTCAGCGCCCTGACACCCGGCTCCACCACCTGCCGCGGCTCCTTAATAATGGGAAATAAAACCAGATGATAAAGAGACTCTTCGGAAGGAATTTTAGTCTGGTTTTTTAAAAACCGGTTCATGGCCCGGAGTTCATTCTTGTAAGAAAGCCATTTCTTATATTTTTTCTGGCTCCAGGCGTTTGCCATTTTTTCCCGGATCACAGCAGGCGCCTTTTCTCCCTCCTCTAAATGATGGCAGCGTTCCAGCCAATCTGTTTCCTGATCAATGGACAAAATGCCGTAGGCAATAAGCAAAAAAATCGTCATATAAAAAAGGCGCAGAAGCCAATAAATATAAAAAGCAATGATGAGGACGGCCGCAATAATAGGCTGAGTGAAAGATAAAACAGTCAGTGAAATTAAAATAGTCCAGGCAATAAGGCCCGGAACAATGGAAAATAGCCTTTCCAGAAAATGTTCCCGGCCGGTGAGCCCTTGATGGGTGAATTGAAATTCTTCTTTTTGTGCCGCCATCGCTTGTTACTCCACCAATTTTCTTTTGATCAAATAACTCGTTGTGCCGTGCAGAAAATAAAGGGCGCGATTGCGGTCGGAATAATGCATGAGACTGTCCGGGGCAATACGTTCCAAAAAGCTCACGCGATAAGGCTCAGGTCCTTTGGCCTCCAGCACGTTGATGCTGTTTTCATCCAGAAAGACCACATACGCATCTTCATAGGCCCAAAATGCCTGGCGGATATTTTTCCCCCGGTCCGTCAGTTTTTTTCTTTCCGGTCCCCTTTCAAAAATATTCGATGGGGTGCGCGTAAAATCCAAATAACCGATTTCATGCGAAGTCCAATAAAGGAGTTTGTCATTTTCTCCGCGGCTGGCGTATTCCATCCCGACGATGTCTTTATCCACCAAATAATAAGGCATACGGTTTGAGATGAGAGTGCCGTGATCACTTAAAAAAACAAAGAGATTTCTTTCGAGAATTTTGATTTTGTAATAATGGGCCGAAACAGCGGCAAAAATCCTCTTAATTAATGCGGCATCTTCAAGCAAAGGTAATGGATTCAATCCTTTTAAATCGGTTTCTATCAAGGAGAAATCTTTTTTGAGAACGACCAGACGGTCATAGCGAGTGCCAAAACCCAGGACCCCTGTCAAAATCTTTTCGGAAGGAGAATCTCTTTGAATGTCCAGCCGGTAAATATCCCCGTCTTTCAAATAATAAAGATGAGAGGAATTTTTGGGGTCCCAATCAAAAAAATCGGGCTTGCCCTGAATCCTGGCGGTTAAGTCTCTAAGCTCCTTTCTCTCCGCTACTCCCGAATCAAAAAGCCAAAAACCGGTTTGTTTTTCACCTTTAACCTTCAAGAGAGCAATATTGGAACCCGGCTGAACATGGATTTCCTCGATCACCGAATTTTGCGGAGTTTTTGATTCAGGACGAATCGGCGTTTGTTTTTTAAACAGCAAATCGATTTTATTTAAGGAAGCAAGCTTCTCATTCTGCCAAACGATGATTTTCGAATCCATAATCTCGGGAACCATCCCGGCACAGGGAATGGCAGAAATAATCTCACGTTCCGGTTTTTGCGGGAGCAAAAGGACCGGCTCAACCTGGGTGGCCCTTTCCGGATAAATCTCCACTTCCTTTTCCCAGGTATCATAGCCCTTACGCTGCAGGCGCAAATTGTAAAAGCCGGGCAGCAGGTCAGTTACAACGGTAGGCGTTTTGTGGGAAAATTTCCTTCCCTGAATAAAAATGGCGGCCCCGTGAGGGACAGACCCGACGGAAAAAAGTCCGGTTTTGACCAGGGCCCTTTCCTTAGGGTTAATGGTATACCCCAAAGAATAAAAAATGACATAGGGCGTCAAGATAAGGTAAATACCCAGGAAGACATAAAACAGAATTTTTCGGAGCCGGAGGAGCATAGTCGAATTCGAAGTCCGGGTATTGTTCCTTGCTTTAAGGGAAGTGTCAAGAAATAGTCTGGAACAGCCGATGGACAATTCGTGCTATTTATATAGACTCTTATTATGTTTCGGTCGCTATTCGTGATTTCAACCACAGCTTTCTGGCTTGTGATGACAAGTCTTTTAATCCGCCGTGAGTTTTTCGAATTGACGGCAGTGGAAACCCCCTACGAAGTCCTGCCCCTCCATAACGTCCAATTGCGGGAAGAATACCGTGCTATTTATTTAGGTAATCAGTTCATCGGATTTAATTTTAATACTCTGGAAGCCCAGGGAGAATCGGAAAAACCCGACTATGAACTCCGTCATCAGAATTATCTCACTTTTCGATTTCTGGGCGAAGAACGGGAAATGCTCGTCAAGGGAAAGGCACTCTTAAACAGCCGGCTTTATCTTAAGGGTTTCGAGGTCCGTATCACCAGCGGCGACCATTGGAATCGTATCACCGGGCAAATCGCCAAAAATAATTTGAATTTGATTATTGAAGGCAAGAACAGTGCGCCGGAAAGAAAAATCATTGCGCTCCAGGGGCCCATTCTTTTTTCGGAGGCCATGAATTTTGTCTGGACACCGGAAAATTTAAAAATCGGCAAACAAGGCCGGCTCGAATTATGGAACCCTCTTTTAATGAATACCGAGGTCATTGGCTTTCGCGTCAACGGAAAGGAAAAAATAAATTATCAGGGCAAAGATTTGACGGCTTATATCGTGAGAATCAAACAAGACAACGTCGAAACGCGCATGTGGGTTGGTGAGGACGGGATTGTCCTGCGGCAGGAAAGTCCCACCGGACTTGTCATGGAAAAAGAAGACACCTGGAAAATATTCGATGCGATGCGCCGGGAAAGGACGGATCTCCCCGATCTTCCGAATCTTTATTCCATTCCTTCCAATCAAATCCTGAAAAATCCGGAAGCGCTGCATCGTCTGCGCGCGAAAATAAACACCCCGAATGCGGAAAAGGACATAATCCTTGAAAAAATCGATTTGGACAAAATTGAAAATATTTCCTGGCCGATCCAAGGCGAAGAATCGAACCCTTATCTTGCTCCGACGCCCTGGATTCAGTCGCAGGACCCGTCAATTTTGAAAACCGCCCGGCAATTGGCCGGCGAAGAAAAATCGGCGCTCCGGGCCAGTTTGAAAATTTTGCAGTGGGTGCATAAAAATGTTTCGCCTGTCCCCACGGTGACCATTCCTTCTGCAGTCCAAGTGCTTCAGTCCCGAAGAGGCGATTGCAACGAATACACAGCTCTTTTTACAGCCCTTACGCGAGCGCTCGGCATCCCGACTAAAATGATGGCGGGCCTTGTTTATCAAGAAGGCCGTTTCTTTTATCATGCCTGGCCGGAAATTTTCATCGGAAAATGGGTTCCTCTTGATCCAACTTTTGGCCAGGCGCCTGCAGACTTGACTCACATTCCTATTGTTGAGGGAGACATTGAAGAGCAAGTCGGTTTGGTCCGCGAAATCGGAAAAATTAAAGTGACAATCCTGGAGGCAAAATGAGTCGAGTTCCAATGATTAAAATTGAAGGCCTGAAGAAAAATTACGGGACAAAGGAGGCAGTCAAAGGCCTCGATCTGGAAATCCCGGAGGGGGAACTTTTCGTTCTCGTGGGACCTAACGGGGCCGGCAAAACCACCACCATTAAAATGCTCGTGGGACTGCTGCGGCCGAGTGCAGGCCGCGTCGTCATCGGCGGATTGGACATACAAAAAAATTCGACGGACGCCAAACAATTAATTAGTTTTGTGCCGGACACTCCCTATGTTTATGAAAAGCTGACCCCTTGGGAACTTTTGCGCTTTGTCGGAAAGCTTTACAAAATGACGCCCGGCGAAATCGAGAAGCGCGGCGCCGAGCTTTTGCGTTTTTTCTCCATCGCGGATGTTCAAGACGTCCTGATTGAAGAATTTTCCCATGGAATGCGCCAGAAAGTTGTTCTGTCGGCATCACTTCTGCATAATCCAAAACTTTTTGTGCTGGATGAACCGATGGTGGGCCTGGACCCGGTTTCGATTAAAAACTTCAAGGATTTCCTCCGCCATGAAGCGCGCCAGAAAATGACTGTCATTTTTTCAAGCCACATGTTGTCCATGGCCGAAGAACTGGCAGACCGCATTGCGATTATGGACCATGGCCGCATCATTGCGCTGGGCTCGGTCGCGGAACTCCGTCAAAAATACCAATCCCAGGAAAATTTGGAGCAAATGTTCATGAATTTAATCGAAAAAGAGGAGATGCGGAAACCGCAATAAAAAGCCATGAATAACTTTTCGCTTCTGTGCGGACTCAAACTTCGAACGTTCCGGAACGGCTTTCATCAGCTCCGGCGGCGTTCCCCCTTCGAATTGATACTCCTGATTGCTTTTTTTGTTTGCGGATCCATCGGCCTTTTCGCTTTCTTTTTTTACAGCTTTCGTTTTTTCCATTCCCAGGAGCCTTTCGGGCCGATTTTAATCGACGAAACCTTTTATCTTTTCACTTTTGCGCTTTTTGTCATGCTTTTTATTTCTTCCGCCGTATCATCCTACACTTCCCTGTTTCGCTCCCGCGAGGTGGCATTCCTCGCCACAAGCCCTGTTTCATGGTCGGAAATTTATTTTCTGAAACTGACCGAGGCGCTTTGGTTTAGTTCTTGGTCCTTTCTTTTCGTGGTCATTCCTTTTATGGCCGCTTATGGAATGAGTAAAGATGCGGGAACGGTTTTTTTTCCGGTCCTTTGCCTGGTTTTTTTCGCGCCCCTGGTGCTTCTCTCAGGAATTTTAGGGACCATGACCACGGTCTTTTTGATTTGGCTTCTTCCCGGCCGCAAACGCCGGCAAATCGCTTTCTTGATCGGCCTTGGCCTGATTGCCTTTTTTTTCGCCCAGGCGTCTCCCTCGGTTTTGAAGGAGCAAGGGTCTCTGGCCGGAGTCATGAGCGGGTATTTGCCCCATGTGGCTTTCGCAAAAAATGGGCTTTTGCCTTCCGCCTGGGCCACTCGCGGCATTCTCGCCTTAAGCCAGGTCGGATCTCACGAGAGCCTCCGCTTTCATGAAGGAGGATTTTATTTTCTGCTTCTTCTTTCAAACACCTTGTTTTTTTTAATTCCCTCTTATTCCATCGCTAAAAGTCTTTATCCGAAAATCTTTTTCAAAAGTCAGGACCACGCCTCCATGACTTCGCCGCGCAAGGTGCGCGCCCGCAAAGGATTCGAAAGATGGCTGGACCGCCTTCCTTATCCCCCGAAAGAAGTGATGGCTTTTATCGAAAAGGACATTAAAATTTTTGTGCGTGACCCGGCGGAATGGTCGCAGCTCATTATTTTCTTCGGACTTCTTCTTCTTTATTTTGCCAATTTAAAAAATCTGGAGTTTCACGTATTGAAAAGTTTTTGGAAAAATCTTGTGTTCGTCCTGAACACGGTGGGAACTTATATTGTTCTTTCGAGTTTTAATATGCGTTTTGTTTTCCCCATGCTTTCGTTGGAAGGTTCCCGTTTTTGGATTATCGATCTTTCTCCCGTACGGTTTTCTTCTTTGCTGCTTGAGAAATTCTTACTGGGCACGTTGATTTCGCTTCTCCTGACAATGCCTCTGGTTTTTCTCTCGGGATGGATGCTGGAAATTCCTCTCGCGCGCGTGATTTACACGACCGCGATTGGATTTTTTGTCTGCGTGGCTTTGACCGGACTTTCGGTGGGGTTGGGCGCTAAGTTCCCCAATTTTAAATCCACCAATCCTTCAGAAATTATCTCGGGATTCGGCGGATCACTTTTGATCACGACCCATCTGTCTTATCTTGCCTTAGTCGGTCTTTTCCTGATATTTTCGAAGGAATCTCACGGACTGATGCTTTTGACTTTTGCGGCAGGCAGTTTATTGGCAGGAACTATTCCGCTTAAAATCGGACTGAATGCCTTGAAAAAAATGGAGTTTTGACCGTTACTGCGAGCCGGCCGGTGCAGGCGGCGGAGCAGTTTGTCCTGAATCCGCCGCATTTTCGCCGGTTTCAACCACGGATTTAAGCTTCCCGAACAAACCGGAAAACTGCTCTGAGGTTTTTCCCATGGTATTTTTCAAAGTATCTTTCATCAGCGCATCCGGATTGACGCCCAGCACTTTTCCGAAGGTAGTACCATAAACAATTTTAACCACGATAAGATTAACCAGGGCCTTTGGATCAGTAATGTTATAAAAAACTTCTTGTTCCACTCCTAAATCCACGGATGCCTTTTTAGGAAGTCCCGAAACGTTCATATTCATATTCACCGGGATTTTATCGGTTGGAATCAATTTTCCGAATGTCGATTGTCCGGGAATTTTCGGGGCAAGGCCTGAGGCGTCTTCATAACTGACCTCATGAATCGTCAGTACCAGCCGGTCCAGCTGAAAAGGCATTTGTTTTCCGGCAGGTTTAGGTTTTTGCTCTTTCCCCTGCACTTTCCCGACTGAACTCAACAGCTGAATATTAGAAACTCCTTCGATATTTTTTTCCAAATGGACTTGGGCAATATTCAACCGGATTTCGTGAAGATGGACTTTTTCTTTTTTAAGCAAAGGTTGTAAATCCAGGGAAGCATAAATTTCAGGAAGATAGGCAAAAACGTCTTCTTTAAAACCGGAAGGGTTGTGGACTTTTAATTCCTTAATGTGAATGGTGGCGGGAAAATCATAACGCAGACCGCCGACTTCAGTTTTAAAACCGGTAATTCGGGTCACCGCCTGTTCAATGGCGGCTTCAAGCAACCAGTTTTTGGATAAAAATGCGAGAATAGTCCCTACAAGAAGAATACCAAAAATAATTCCCAGGATCTTTTTCATGATCTGCTCCTTCCTGCTGGCGAGGCAGGCGTTTTATAGCCGGAAATATTTTAGCATGCCTGTTTGTCTTTGGAATTATTTTCTTTTTCAAAGATTGATTGATCATGGATCCACCAGTGAAAACCGGATGGGAATGCGAACCCAGGAAGAAAAAGACATATTTCCGACTCTCGCCGGTTTAAATCGCCATTTTGTTACGGCACTGACGGCGGCGTTGTCTAAGATTTTGTATCCCGAACTTTTTTCGACCGTTACCTCCCCGGGATTTCCGTCGCCTTGCACAAAAACCGAAAGCAGGACCACTCCTTCCCAGCCTTTTTCCCGGGCCAGTGCGGGATAGAGGGGTGCCGGATTTTTCAAATAAGGATTGGCATCTCGCTGCAAGGCGCCTTTTTCGGGAGGAACATAAATGGATTTTACGGCTTCCCGCTTTTTTACTTCCGGCTTTTCGGCCTGTCTAATATTCACGGTTTCTTCCGAATGCTGCGAAGCAGTAAAAATTTGAATGGCCTGTTTTTGTTTCGGTTCCGGTTCCACTTTGTAAATCACGACTTCCATGCTGCTCGGCGCCCGCTCGACCCCGTATTCCGGTTTGAATGATAAAAAACCTGCCCCTGATGCAACGACGACTACATGCCCGATCACCGAAAGCAACAATACCGGGGCGAAAAATTGCTGCTGGTAGGAATACGGGAGTTTCATCGGGCGGAAGTTTCCGTTTCATGGACAATATGAATTTGCTGGGCACCGGCCTGGCGCGCGATGTCCATAATTTCCACAAAAAATTTATACGGCATCTCGGCATCTCCGCGCAAGTGGACGGCCTTTTTCACATCCCCGGCAAACCGGTTTTCAAGCTGCGCCTTTAATTGTTCCCTTGGGACCTTTTGCGTATTGACATAAATATTTCCATTCTTATCGGCGCTGACGACAATTTTTTCGGGTTCACGTTGATCTTGCTGTATTGCTTTAGGAAGGGTCAATTTCAAGGAGGGATTTAAAAATGAAGACGAGAGCATGAAAAAAATGAGAAGCTGAAAAACAATGTCGATCATCGGCGTCATGTCAAGGCCAAGACTGGATTTCCGGGGACGTATGAATTCCATTACCGGATTGCTCTCATGTTTTGGTCCGCGGCTTCGATGTCTTCTGTTTTGAAATCACCCGTCGAGTGTTTTCCGAAAAATTCATCCAGTTCGGAAATAATAAACTGCATGCGCCGCGCAATCCGGTCCGCCGCGCTTTCGAAGCCGTGATAAGCCGCCATGCAGGGAATCGCGATCACGAGGCCGAATACTGTCGTAATCAGCGCTTCCCAAATACCGGCCGCGAGATTTCCGGGCTGGACCTGCCCTCCCAGAATTTCGATTTGATGAAATGCGGCGACCAAACCGGTCACCGTTCCCAACAGGCCTAAGAGCGGGGCAATATGCGTGATCGCGGCAAGGGCCCGCAGGCGGGTTTCCACTTTTTCCAGAGCGAAAGAACCTTCCCTTTTGAGGATTTCACTGCGCAGATGGTCGTGTTTGAGGTTCTTAAGATAGAGCTGCGCGATTCTGGGGACGGGGTTTGGATGTTTGCGGCACAATATCAGGGCCTCTTTAATTTTTCGTTTCAAAAGCAGCCCTTTGAGTTCTTCGCTGAACTGTTTATAGTCCAGGCGAAGGCGCAGAAAATAAAGCGCCCTTTCCGCGATGATGGCCAGGCCCATCACGGAACAGGCGAAAAGAGGCCACATAGCAAAGCCCCCTTTTTGAAAAAGCCCGATTAATGTTTGGTCCCAAAACATAAATCCTCCTGCGCGTCATTGCCCCACAGGGGCTATCTCGATCCTATGTTAAAAATCAATAAATGGGATTGCGAGCGAAGCGAAGCAATCTCGAAATTCGAGATCGCCACGGCCGGCTGCGCCGGCCTCGCGATGACGGCTATCCTAAATTGATTTTTACGCCGCCGTAAATATTCCGGCCGCTCGCCGGATCAATCCCGTCGGAACGGACACGCGAATAATAGTGTTCGTCAAATAAATTATTAATGCCGCCAAAAATACTTAAATCAAAAACGCCGCGGACATTTTTCAGGAGATTCACTTCGCCGGTCAAATCCCAAACTTTATAAGAGGGAATGGCCTGCTGGGCGCTGTTGCTGTCATTGCCGAAATGATCATCGACAAAAGTGGAAAGCAGGCTGATTTTTACGCGGTCCCGCCATTTGTAAACGGTGCCAAACCGAACGTTATACTGCGGGGCATATTGAGGACGGCGGTCATCGGTAGGCCCGGAACCGAATCTCGCATCCAGCACGGTCAAGGTCACAAACGGCGAAATCGAGCCGTAGGTATCCCCGTGATTCGTATGATTGAAATGATCGTAGGCGCCGATCAAATCCACGTCCGCAAAAAATTCCATGCCTTGATGCATAGAACGTCCGCCGTTAGTGACCACATTATTGATCGTCGCGATTTGATTGGTGAAGTTGAGGATAAAATAATTAACATCCCAGCTGAAAAACGGGACAGGCCTCCCTCTCAAGCCGAAATCATATTGAACCCCCTTTGCCTCCTGCAAATCACCGCTGATCGTCTGATTGGCTCCCGTCGGCACAGCTTCCGTGAAAATCTTGGGCCGGTAGGATTGGGAAATATTAGCGTAAGCTTCCACGGCCTTCACGATTTCATACGCGACGCCGACGCCGAAAAGCGGCGCGAAATCAAAATGTTTTTTGTCATCAACTACCTGGGCCGTGTCGATTTTGTCGTGTATCCGCTGCCAAATATGCTCAAGCCGGACTCCCGGCGTGATAGAAAGCTTGCCGATCCGGAAAAGATTTTCGAGAAATAGCGAAAGATACCA
>JACPXL010000065.1 GCA_016196555.1 Candidatus Omnitrophota bacterium
CTCCCCGATACGGCCCACTTTATCCTGCGTGCGGGAAAGTTCCGTGGTGTTGATGATTCCGTCCGGTATTCCCAAAGTCGTATCCGAGGGATAACTCGAATTGCCGGACCGGTTCATGATTTCGGTGCGGACGTTGGTCGTTACGCTGAACGGTTTCCAGGGCACAAACATCAAATTGGCGACCCATGTGTGCGCATCGTATTCGTTGTCTGCCCTGGCATTCCGGATTTGTTTGGGATTTGTAAAATTTGTAATGACGCGGTTCTGGTTCATTTCAAAAATATTTTCGATTTCGGAATTACTCATATGCAAAAAATGATACGCCCCGCCTGTGAAAACTCGGTCGTCGTTAAACCATTTCTGCACAGCATTGGTCGTGCTGAAAAGTTTGCTTTCAGGCTCTTGATGCTGGACCCGTATTTTGTTATCGGCCGCAACACCGGTGGTTGCAAGGCTTTTTTCTTCGCGGGACAAATCGGAGTCCGTCCACTCCCAGACTTCTTCATTTTTGATTTCAAATCCTTTCACGGTGTGTTCGATTTTGATCTCCACAGAATCAACAGTTTCCCGAACATCCTGAAATGAAGGCGCAATATTACGGGTAACGGTCCCTTCTTTGACCGGAGCCCATGTAAGGCGGGATTTGGAGCCGTCTTTGAAATGCCTTTCGTAGGCGACGGTAACATGCGGCATATCTTCAAGCCTTAATCCGGCTTCCACGCGGATATGACCAATTTGAAGTTCGAGATCGCGGCCAAGACTGTTTACGCTCAAGGTGGAAAAGGGATAATAAACACCGCCCGTGTCATCATAAAATTTGCTGAATTCTTGATAGTCAAATTTGACAAACCCAAAGTCCTTTTTATCCAGAAGGACATGCGCCTCGTAATCGTTGTCCTCAACAATTGCATGCCCGTCCATGGAAACCGTAATATCTTCCGGAAGATTTTTGGGTTCGAAAGAAAATTCCTCGATGCCGCCCGCATAATCTTTTCTCATCCAATGCTGTTCGCTGAATTTGCGGCTGTCGCCATCCACGAAGGCATAACGCAGCGGCATTGCATCAACCGTTATTTGCGGTTCATCGGCAAAAATAAAATTCGTTCTGAGAATAAAAACAGACAAAATCATCAGAAGAATTTTCTTTTTCATTTAATACCTCAAATGATCGTCAAAGTTGGAGCCATGAACTGCAGTGTGACATCCTGCTGTGAAACATGTGGCCTGCGGCAAGCGCCCAGCATGACTTTGTTTTCCAATGACCGGAAAATTCATCTGAGTGTGACAGCGCAGGCAAAGATTATTGTCGCGGGCGACGAGCATTTTAGAATGCATGGATCCGTGGACTTGATGGCAGGTCATGCAGCCTTCACGAACGGCTTCATGTTCAAAGACAAATGGGCCGCGCTGTTCTTTATGACAGTCAAAACAGGTTTCGTTGACCCCTTTTAATGTGGTTGCAGACCAGGCCCGGACATCCGTGCCATGGGCACTGTGACAGGACGTGCAATTCATTTTCCCTTCCAACACCGGATGATGAAAAGGCTGACTAAATTCCATTTTTTTGTCCGTATGACATTGAAAACAGGTTTCCACATCTTTAGTAGGATTCAGGATATTGCCCTTTCCGCCGCCGGCATCCATGTGAAGGCCGGCCGGACCGTGGCACATTTCGCAGTCCTGAATTTGCATTCCTTCTCCGGGAACGCTTACCCGCGCATGGGTGGAGGTTTGAAACTCTTTGACTTCCTTTTCGTGACAGGCGCCGCAGGATTCCGAACCAACATATTTGGCGCCTTTAAGCGCTTCCATTTGAAGCGGAGAAAAACCTTCATCTTTCATAGCTGAAGCTAAAGGGATGGGAAGAAGAAACAAAATCAAAAATGTTATCCTGCGACATTCCCTTGTCATCCCCGAACACTTTCGCAGCAGAACGTCAAGTTCTGCGCGAAGAGTGCTCGCGCAAAAGCGCGCAGTGTGATTTTGTCGGGGATCCCCGCCTAAGACGCGCGGGGATGACAGATTCTGCGTCACCTTAGATACCATGGAACATTTTCGTTCCATTTGCGTTTCCACAGAGGCAGAATCCACATCTCATAAAGAGGCCGGCCGATCAGCATGAAAAAAGACAAGGCCATGAAGGCACCGAAAATAATCGAGAACCAGCCGAATAAAGAAGAAGAAAAAACGGTCAGCCAAAGACTGGCAAAATCGAAAAACATCCCTGCAAAAGGCGCGGCAACAAAGACTGCTTTCGGCAGCTCAGGAAGGCTCGTAAACGTAAAGAGAAGACCGATCATAAAAAAAAGCATGGAAAGGCCAAATACATGGAAGTGATTTTCGTTAATGAGCTTAGCAAAAGCAAATTCGGGCGGGACCGTCAGTTCATTAACGTCTCCCCGGTAATGGACCACGACGCCGGTGTAGCTCATCCCCGTGTGATTATAAATATTGATGAGGCCGAAAACGTAACCGATTCCGACAAAAAGAAGAAAGATTGTAACGAGGGTTTTTAAACTTAAGCGGGCATTAGAATAGGCAAATTCCATTTTGTCCCTTCCCTTGCTTTTGTAGCTTCTTCGTTAATATTGTCTCTTTGCTAAAACAGAATAATAGGCGTATTTGGCGGCTTGTCCAAGAACTTTTGCCGCCATTTCCTTACCCGTTGTTCGACTTCTCTTTTTTCAACCGGCCGAAGTTCTTTATTAATCGCTTGGTGAATGCTGTTTTTTTCTAATTCCACATGATGGCGTATAAGACAAATTAAATAGATCCCCAGTCCATGAATTTTTTCATATTCCGGAACCGCATCCGGCTTTCGCAGTAGTTTTTGAAGCGAAAGCAGGAGCCTTTCCTTGTTTTTTTTGATATCCGAATGGTCGGAACGTAAAAATTGAATCACCGATTCATGTTTTGGAATATGGGTCAGAAGATATGGAAAAATAACCTCTTCCTGTAACCGGCGGTGCCTGCCGAGATCGGCCACAAGGCGTGTGATTATCTGACGTGCGGCTTTGAGGTTTTTACCCCGTGATACTTTGCCTTCGTAATGCAGGTGAACAAGAGTCTTATGCATGTTCTCTACTTCCTGAAGAATCTCTTTTTCCTCCACATCAAAAAAACCTGCCGGTTTTTTCATTTTTTGCCCTCCATGCACTATGCCTTATTCCATGGAAAGGCTACACAAATCTCCCGGACACTTCTGTGACAAATGTCACTAAGAAATGAGATTCAGGCTAAAGGAGGAGTTTCTCTAAGGCTTCTTTGTCACGGATGATAATTTGGTAAGGCTTGATGTCGATGAGTTTCTTGCGTTTTAATTCTGAAAGGTGGCGGGCAATGGTTTCACGGGCCGTCCCGAGCCGGTGGGAAATTTCTTCACGGGTGGAGTTGATAAAAAGAATATTTGAGTTCGGCAGACCTTTTTTCTTCTCATTCAGCATGTCCAACAAAAATTTGATCAATCTTTTTTTTGTATCTTTAAGGGACACCTCTTCGATAATGTTGCCAAAACACTGAAGGCGTTTTGCGAAAAGCTCGTTTAGAGCATGCATAAGCGTTGAATTTTCCCGGACCATCCGAACATAATTTTCACGGGATAAAAACCAGACCTTCGAGGGCGTTATCGCTTCGGCGTTTGACGTGCAAAACCAGCTGACATTTCCGGGGTTACAGGCACATGTATCCCCCGGGCCCAGGATTTCAAAAATTTGTTCTTTTCCTGAAGATGAAGTGCGGTAAATTTTGACGCGGCCGGACTGGACGAAAAAAAGGCGGGTGCAATCATTCCCCTCAGAATGAATAATGTCCCCTTTTTCGAAGGATTTTTCAATAAGGCAATTACGGACCGCATCCAGATGAACGGGCGACAAATCGCGGAAAAAAGGGACATCCTTAATTGTAATCGGCATTGGGCCATAGTTTAGCCCCTTCGCTTGGCACTGATCAACCTTTTATTTAACCGTGGCCCCTCCTATTTCGCCGTCAAGATGATCCATCGATATTTCATTTTTTAATCTCCTGTTTTAAAATGGCCCCGATTCCTCCTGCCTCATCCAATCGACGGGCCGCGCTTTCATGAACTTCTTCAATGCTTCCACCCGTTTGGGCCGCACGGCGCGCCATTTCTTCCAGAAGATAAGGCAGTGAATCAATCGGGGATCCGCATCGGCCGCACATCAATCGTCCATTGGAAAATAAATAACCGCATCCGCGGCATTTGCCTCCGATGGCTTTAAAATTTTCCGAATAAACAAGCGCATGAATTTCCCCGCGGTTAAGATGTGTCAAAACTCCCTCCCGGCCCAAAATCCTATGCTTATTGGGCCATTCAGCTTGAATGAATTTCTCAACAAGCTTTTGCTCTTCCTCCCTTTCAATCCTGAGCTCCAATTGCGTCAGGGCTTCCAGCAGTTTTTTCTCATGGACTTGGACACTGATTAAAAGCCTGCCGGCGATTTTCGTTTGAAGATCCGGGGGAAGCAAAGCAATTAACTCATTGACGGCTTCCTTCGAACCTCCAAGAATCAACCGGTTGAAATGCTTTTGTTCTAACTTTTCCTCCATGATCTGGACCACATGTTTAAGATGCCACTGTTCATGCAATTCGGTGGTCCGCTGCAGTTTAAACGCAGATCTCAAATTATCTTTTCCCGTTGTCTTGAAATGGCGCACATCGTTCCAGGCAAGCGCGTCCTTTTCCTCCTCAATTTCTCCAAGCTTATAAGTGAATATCCGTGCCTTCTCTTTATCGACGAGGATTACGCCGCATCGTTCGTATTCGTCAAATGCTTCGAGCAGGGGAAGGATATAGGGTTTTTCAAGCCAATAGGCTTGATCCGGCACATGAATTTTTAACTCTTTGGTCCAGAAGAA
>JACPXL010000066.1 GCA_016196555.1 Candidatus Omnitrophota bacterium
AGCCGCCATTATGGGCTCGCTTTTTTTTACCTTTTATTTTTATCGATTGTCTTTATCGCAATGACATCGACTGTTTTGAAAATGGCGAGAGGACTTCCTGAAGACGGGGGAGTGTCCAGAACTCAAAAAGAATCTTGGGCCACCACGATTTCGCCTTTGTTTTTAGCGGGCGTAGCGCTTCTCCTCGGACTTTACGTTCCCTCATTTTTGGATCAGGCGCTGCGAAAATCGAGCGCTCTTTTAGGGAGCTGACGCGCCATATGCCAAACCGGAAATTGACCGTTAGAAATAATCAAAGGTGGGAGATGGACCGGGTTCCTTTGCTGGAGGAAGGACTATTCAGGAAACGAATTCTCGAAGAAGCCGGTTCCGGCGCGAGGGTCGCAAATTTTTTTGGATTTCTTGAAGAGAGTGGGGATGTCCGTCTTTTTGCTTTATTGGCACGGGACGAAGAGTCCAGACTTCATCTTTATTCATTCAAGCCTTCCAAAAGTACCCTTTTTTTTCAATCTTTGACGCCGGAATTGCCGCAAGCCCATTGGTTTGAGCGGGAAATCGCTGAGCAGTTTGCGATTAAGCCAGAAGGGCATCCGTGGCTTAAGCCTATCCGGAAACCCGTTTCTGGGAGCGTTGGTTTTTTTCAAGGCACGGGAGAAGAAATTCATGAGGTAGCAGTGGGACCAGTTCACGCGGGGATTATCGAGCCGGGGCATTTCCGTTTTTTGTGTCATGGCGAAGAGATTCTGAATCTGGAAATCCAGTTAGGCTATCAGTACCGCGGCATTGAGCAAATGATGCAGGAGGTATCTCCTGAGAGAAGGATTCTGCTGGCGGAATCAATCGCAGGCGATACGGTCATTGGCCATGCCATCGCCTACTGCAATACGATAGAGTCGTTAGCAGCCTGCCATATCTCTCCCCGGGCTGAGGTGTTACGGGCCGTCGCGCTTGAACTTGAGCGACTTGCCAATCATACTGGTGATTTGTCTGCCTTGGGCTCTGATATTGGATTCTTGCCAACCTCGGCGTATTTTGGGAGGCTGCGTGGCGAATTTTTAAATTTATTGATGGAACTTACAGGCAACCGGTATGGAAGAAGTTTTTGCAGGTCCGGCGGTGTGTTTTTTGATATGGATTCAAAGATGACCGATGGTTTCAAACATCGATTGGCAAAAGCCAAAGAAGAAATACAGGAAGTTTCAAATCTTTTATTTACAGAGTCATCGGTGCTCTCAAGATTGGAGAATGTCGGCGTCATTACTTCTGAAATGGTTAAGCAGTGGGGATTTGTTGGTCCCACGGCCCGTGCTTCCGGGTGCGCTCATGATGTCAGGATGGATTATCCGCACGGGATGTATCGTTTTCACCAGATCCCAATCTCTTTGGTGAATAACGGAGACGTTTATTCCAGGGCCATGATCAGGTGGCTTGAGTCCCGGCGCTCGATTGATTTCTTGCTGGAAGTCTTGGAACGAATGCCAAAAGGAGAAATTTTGACGCCTGTCGGCCCTCTCAAAGACCGGCATATGGCCCTTTCAATGGTGGAGGGATGGAGGGGCGAAATCATGCACGTTGCCATGACTGATTCCAATTCTCAAATCACGCGTTACAAGATTAAAGACCCCTCCTTTAATAATTGGAGAGCGCTGGAGTTGGCTGCCCGGGGCGCGCAAATCTCGGATTTTCCGCTTTGCAATAAAAGTTTTAATTTATCTTACGCTGGCCATGATTTGTAGGAGTGTTTTATGTGGCAAATTCTAAAAAATAGAATCAAGCAGGGATACAGGACATGCAAGTATCCGAAAGAGGAGCCTGTTTTTCCGCAGCGCTTTCGCGGAAGGCCGGTGATTAAAAACACGCAAGGGGCCCAAACAGTAGATCAGATTCAAAGCGCAAAAGATCCCACTAATGCACTGTCTTCGAAAGATGGGCTTGCAGTCGATATGGGAAGATTGTTATTTAATGAGGATATCAAACAAGCCCTGCCTCCTGGTGCATTCGATTATTTAACTGATTATCGGATGGCCGTGTCCAAGCGCGAAGACCTTATTTTGTCTGGAAAAGAAAACGAACTCAGACTTGCTTCTGCTCTTGAACAAAAGATGAAGAAATTATTCGGCCGTTCCCTTAAATTAAGGGAGGTATGCGCTGGAAGCTGTAACGGATGCGACTCCGAAATTCAGGCGCTTGGAAATGTGGTTTTTGATTTATCGCGATTTGGAATTCAGTTTGTGGCTTCACCGCGTCATGCGGATGGTCTTATGATCACGGGCCCTGTTACGAAGAACATGGAATACGCTCTAAAGAAAAGCTACGAGGCAGTTCCTGAACCGAAAATTGTGATTGCGGTTGGGGCTTGCGCCATTAGCGGCGGCCCTTTTGTTAATAGTCCCGAAGTAAAAAACGGGGTAGATGGTTTAATCCCCGTGGATTTGTATATTCCGGGCTGCCCCCCGCATCCATTTACAATCCTTGACGGCCTGCTCAGATTGTTGGGGAGATTGGAAGGGAATCTTCCGGACTCCAGAGTCAAGCTTAATTCAAAATTCCTCAACAAGTAGATCTCTAGCCAAAAAAAATCCTGGGGACATGACGAGGCGGAATTTGGAGACAAGTATCTGCTGAATGATATTGTCCAGGAAGTATTTTTGAGTATACTAAAGCAGCCAAATTCAGAATATATCTTTAACAATGATCATAGGAACAAATTTCTGACGGCGATAGAGAAAGCTAAGATTGCGGACTTTAAATTTCACGATCTGAGACACACCTTTGCATCCTATCTTGTGATGGCCGGTGTTCCGCTCAATACGATTCGAGAACTTTTAGGACATTCCACCATCAACATGGTTTTGCGGTATTCGCATCTTACGCCGGATCACAAATCCGATTCCATGGAAAAACTTAGCACAATTTTAGCGGGTAAAATCTCTGAACCGGCGGTTTTATATAAAATTTTTAAAAAGAAGAACCAGAAAGGATTTTATGTCACCCAAAATACCGATTGATCAAGCTAAAATAAAAAATTTTTGCCGTAGAAATCACATTCAAAAGCTGGCCTTATTTGGTTCTGTTTTGCGGGATGATTTTGGGCCGGAAAGCGATGTGGATGTTCTCGTTGAATTTGAAGATGGGCATGTTCCAGGCCTTGGTTTTTTTGCTTTGCAGAATGAATTGACCGGCATTTTAGGGCGGAAGGTCGACCTTCATACACCGGCATTTTTAAGTCGTTATTTCCGGGAAGAAGTTCTCGCACAGGCACAGGTTCAGTATGCGGCTTGAAGATAAGATTCGTCTGCGCCACATGCTGGATGCTTCGAGGAAAGCCGTAGAGTTTTGTGCGGGAAAAACAGAAGTCGATCTTGCGAAAGATGAAATGCTGACTTTGGCGGTCATTCGTTTGATAGAGATTGTCGGTGAGGCTGCAAAAAACATTTCCGTTGATGTCCGAAATTCTCATCCCGGGATTCCGTGGAAAGAAATTTCGGGGACTCGGGATCGATTAATTCACGGTTACTTTGATGTAGATTTAGAGATTTTGGGGAAAATTGTCATGGAAGACTTGCCTGCCCTGAATTTACAGCTCGAAACAATACTTGCCCGAGAATAGTGGAAAAACTTAGCACAATTTTATCACTTAGAAATTTCACGGCGCGGTAGCAAAGTGGTAATGCATCGGTCTGCAAAACCGATATACGGCGGTTCGATTCCGCCCCGCGCCTCCAGCAAACTGCAGTGAATGGTTCTTCCTCATGCCCGGGTGGCGGAATGGCAGACGCAACGGACTTAAAATCCGTCGGGGAGTTAAATCCCTGTGCCGGTTCAAGTCCGGCCCCGGGCATTTTTCCTCATGGAAAAATACCGCACCGTCACAACCAGGGAAGTTGTGTACGGTGCCAGGCAGTAGCCCTACCCGTATTGACGTATCTCTTGACCCATATATAACTTAATTATAGTTTGAAAAAAAGTGTAAGTTATGTTAAATAAGTAAGTTAAATGATTTAACAAGCTTTGACAAAGTTTCATACGGGTGTTATACTTTTTCAACTCAATAAATTGTCGGTTATTGAGCACATCCCATCTGGAGGTAAGCAGTGCGTTTCGCAATCAAGCGTGCACCTTACGATTCGTTAAAATATTTCCTCCGAAAATTTTTAGCCAGCTTTGTCACGATCAGTTACCTTCTTAATTTTATTATCTTTCCGGCTTATGCTCTCACGCCGACAGAAAATCAGGCGCTGACCCAAACACCAACTCAATCGCTGGCAGAATCTCAAGCGGTATCCAGCGAAATTCAAACTCCTTCCAAAATTGAAACCTCGCAAGATTTTCTTCAAGATGAACTGACTTTGGAAGCAGCGCCTTCTGCAAAAGAAAATGTTGTCGAATCCTCCGCATCAGACAAGCCTGCTGAAAAGACAGAAGAAATAAAACCGGCCGAAGAAAATAATTCTTTTGAAAATATTTTGGCAGAATTAAATCGCGCCAAAGATTTTGCCGTCGCTGCCCTCAAACAAATTAATTTATCCAATCTTATCAAGCTTGGAAAACAAGCTTATGAATTTGGATTGACGGTCATTAAGGGAGGCCTTCTCGTTTTCACAAGTCATGAAGCCAATCAATTAAGTGTGACCGATTCATTTAAGAAATTATTCGATCAGGGCGCAAGCTTTATGGCCCATTTTCAAGTACGGCATGGGGCTGTCCCGGCCATGGAGCAGCCCAGTGCAATGGACCGGAAAAATGCATTGCCGGAAGAGCATGTGGCCAGTATTCAGTCCGACGGGCTTCATGTCATTACCTACGGGCCTGATTCAATTGATGCTCAAGTCCACGACGGGAATTATCTGGTGGATAAAATTAATGCAGCGATAGACCCTTCTCAAGCACATTTAGATGAAATTATTTCGGAAATTCAAACCGTTCGCCCTATTGATCCCAGCTTAACTCCTCTTCGCTCGGATCCGCCCACGCCGTTTCCCGGAGCAGTCTTAGGAAATTTTGCCTCTTCGGCCCAGTTCGGCCAGCCTCAGGGCTTCATTACAGTCACACAAACTTCGGCGGCGGATTTTCGCATGGACTACAATTTGAGCAACGATGGAAGTTTTGCCGGTGCGATCATCAACTTTAACAATACAGCCCCTCCTTATTTCGATTTTAGTTCCTACAGCAAATTCACCTTTGAAATGAGGACCGATAATAGCTGCATGAATACGAGCTGTTTAAAAATTGAATTTGTGGATTCTTCCAATCGTATGGCAAGCGTCGAGGTCCAGGGGCTTACCGGCAGTTTTCAGCAATTTGATATTCCGAAAATAATTGCCCTTCAAAATAATCCCAACGTGAATTTTGGGCAAATCAAACAAATTAATATTGTCGAGGACAAAGCAAGAGTTGCCGCCAAGCCGGTTGGTTTTGTGGAGGTCAGGACCGGAGGCGGGCTTTATTTCACTCCTCCTGTTTCTCCTTCGACGGGTACGGTCACTGATTTGACCGCGTTTCGTCCTCAGCCCAATGCATTAGAGCCTGCGGGATATGACACGGTTTCAGGATTTTCCCAGCCTTCCGAGAATCAATTCTCGTTTAATTACAATCTTGCCAATGGAGTCAATGATCCAAGCACAAATACCTTTACCAAATGGGCCGGCGCATTACTTAGTTTTTCCCCCACGCCTTTTAATTTAAGCAGCCAAGATTTGCTTTTTCAGCTGAGAATTACGAATCCGCAGAATGGGACTCCGACAAAATTAAAAATAGAAGTGGTCTCCGGAACAGGTCCTTCCGCTAAAAAAGTCACTTTGATTGCTCAGAATGTCACTTCAAGTCCTCAAACTTATCGAATTACTAATAGTCTCGTGGCATCTGCCCAGGTTTCGGGTTTTACTTCCTCGAATATCACCGCGGTGAATTTTATTATCGATGAACAGCTTGCTCCTCCCACCGGGACAGGCACCATTATTGTCGATACAAAAGGCCTGAACTTCATTCCTACTGTGGCGCCTGACCCTACAAAAACAGCGGCCAATATTTCTTATTTCCCGAATATTCGCGGCATTATTCCCTTTAATTCGACAGCCCCATTTTTGGAAAGCACTGTTTCCTTGAGCGAAATTTCAAGGACGCGCGCGGACCTTTCCTATGATGTGCGGAGATTCGGAAGTTTCGGCGGATTGGTGATGAGTTTTGACGATCTTGTTGGGACACCTAACACGATTGAAACGGAAAATCTTTCCGGACAAAATATTGTGATTGGCTTAAAAGACCCCGCGGGACCCGCAGAAGTGACCTTCCTGGTTGAGGATAATTTGGGACGTAAAGCCCGTGTCCGGCTTACGGGCATCAATGCCACAGAAAAGTTTTTTACTCTTTCCATGACCGCCGCACTATTTCCCGGTGTTGATCTGACCCGTATCAAAAATTTTGCCCTTGTTCTGGAATCTGATCGTTTGGGAACTGATGTGACCGCCTTCTATCAAAATGTTCTCTTTGAAGGGGCGAGCCAGCAGCCGGCCCCGGCTGCCAACGGGGATATTTTTCTGGCGGATTGGAACAAAGACAATATTCCGGATCTTATTACCGTGTTAAGACAGCAAACCGGGAGCGGTAAAACCGAAATCCATATATGGAATGGAGCGGATAATTATCAGACGGCCCTGGTTCATCAGGCTACGGGCCTTGCGACGACAGGGAGCAATTATCAATTTCAAATTGTTGATTGGAATAAAGACGGTGTTCTGGACCTTGCTGCCATTCAGTTAAGCCAAACGGGCAGCGGTAAAACGGAAGTTCAAATCCTGAACGGGGCCACCGGTTTTCAGAATTTTATGATTCTCACTGACACGGCCCTTGCTCCTACCGGCAATAATTATGAATTTCATTTCTTCGATTGGAACAAAGACAATACGAACGATTTAATTATTATTCAAAAAAATCAAACCGGCAGTGGTAAAACGGAAGTTCAAATCCTCAATGGTGTCGACAGCTTTAAAACCTTTCTCCTTCTTTCGCCCACCGCTTTTCCGGAAACCGGAGACAATTATCAATTTGATTTTAAAGATTGGAATGGTGACGGGACAGCAGACCTCATCATACTTCAGGAAAATAGTACAGGCAGCGGGTCCGTCGAAGTTCATGTTTTGAGCGGCTCTTCCAATTTTCAAACTTTTATTCTTAATAGTGGAAGTTCTCAGACTGAGATCAATAAAACTCCGTCGACAAAAAATGATTATGACCTTTCTGTCCTTGATTGGGATAGAGACGGCCGGCTCGATTTAGTCGCGCTTAAAAAAGATCACACGGCCAATGGATTGGTTGAATTGCGTGCGGTCAGTGGGGCCGGTGTCCTGAAAAAATCCGGACTTGCCTCAACGCTCAGCGTCAGAATCGGCGATCCTTTTACGCCTGCGGTGAGTCCAACAAACTACAGTCAAGCAGCGCTTACGAATTTACCGGCAAATCCAGTGCTTGCGGCGGACAAGGGAGCTGCGAATAATGGAACCGCGAATGGAACGATTACGCTCGGACAAACATCTCCGCGAGATTTTAGTTTTACTTACACCAATGCTGACGCTGATGATTTTGAATACGCTCAAATCGGCTGGGGATTTTTTAATGCGAGCAATGTGTTTGTCGGAACACCGCAGAATCTTGGAACAAGTCTTACCTTTGCCGTGACCGGAGGTACAGGAGGATTGCTGAAGGCGGAAGTGATCGATAAGAATAAGAAGACGGCCACCTTTTTACTCGCTCTCGATGGAACGAAGAAAAACTACACGCTTACTTTAGCAGGCGACAATATTCCTGCGGGATTTGATACAACCCAGATTGGTCTTATTAATTTTGTGGTGGACCAAAAGAAAATGGGAAATGCCGGAGGAGTGACGATTGAGACCAAAGGTCTTGATTTCATTCCAGCCGTAAATCCGGCGGCCTATAGCCAGGCAGCGCTTACGAATTTACCGGCCAGTCCGGTGCTTGCAGCAGATAAAGGAGCCTCAAGCGGCGGGACTGCCAATGGAACGATTAATTTAGGACAAACTTCACCACGTGATTTTAGTTTTACTTACACCAATGCTGACGCTGATGATTTTGAATACGCTCAAATCGGCTGGGGATTTTTTAATGCGAGCAATGTGTTTGTGGGGACGCCTCAGAATTTGGGAACGTCGCTGACTTTCGCGGTGACAGGGGGATTGGGCGGGCAATTAAAAGTCGAAGTGGTGGATAAGAATAAGAAAGTGGCTGACTTTTATTTGAATTTGGATGGAACGAAGAAAAACTACACGCTTACTTTAGCAGGCGACAATATTCCTGCGGGATTTGATACAACCCAGATTGGTCTTATTAATTTTGTGGTGGACCAAAAGAAAATGGGAAGTGCCGGGGGAGTGACGATTGAAACCAAAGGACTGGATTTCATCGCGCCTGTAAATCCCGCGGCCTATAGTCAGGCAGCGCTGACTTCTTTACCTGCAAATCCAATTCTTTCTTCTAATAAAGGCGCTGCCGCGGGTGGAACAGC
Organism: Candidatus Omnitrophota bacterium; assembly: GCA_016196555.1. Classification (GTDB taxonomy): domain Bacteria; phylum Omnitrophota; class Omnitrophia; order Omnitrophales; family Aquincolibacteriaceae; genus JACPXK01. The sequence continues at coordinate 8,522 of JACPXL010000066.1, forward strand.
AAATGGCAGTATCACCCAGACACAGACATCGCCTAGAGATTTTAGTTTTGATTATACGAATGCCGACGCCGATGATTTCGCGTTTAGCCAGATTGGCTGGGGCTTTTTTAATACGAGTAATGTATTTGTGGGAACGCCTCAAGACTTATCTGCGGGTATTGTCCTAGCCGTAACTGGTCCTGCCGGGAAGCAGTTAAAAGTTGAAGTAGTGGATAAAAACGGGAAAGTTGCTGACTTTTTACTTAATTTGGATGGCACCAAGAAAAACTACACGCTTACTTTAACGGGCGACAATATTCCGGCCTTGTTTGATGCGACAAAAATCGGTGTGATTAATCTTGTGGTGGACCAAAAGCGGATGGGAAATAGCGGGACGGTGACAGTAGAGACGAAGGGCCTTGACTTCGCGCCCATCGTAAATCCCGCGGCCTATAGCCAGGCAGCGCTGACTTCTTTACCTGCAAATCCAATTCTTTCTTCTAATAAAGGCGCTGCTGCGGGTGGAACAGCAAATGGCAGTATTACGCAGACGCAAACTTCCCCGAGAGATTTCAGTTTTGATTATACGAACGTAGATGCGGATGATTTTGCGTTTAGCCAGATCGGGTGGGGCTTTTTTGATGCGGGCAATAACAATGCGTTTGTGGGAAGCCCGCAAAACTTATCTGCAGGAATTACCTTAGCGGTTACGGGTCCCGCGGGTAAACAGTTAAAAGTTGAAGTGGTGGATAAAAACGGCCGTGTTGCAGATTTCTTACTTAACCTCGATGGGACAAAGAAAAATTACACACTCAGTTTAACGGGTGACAATATTCCAGCCTTGTTTGATGCAACACAGATTGGTGTCATCAATCTTGTGGTTGATCAGAAGAGAATGGGAAATGCTGGGACAGTCATAGTTGAGACGAAGGGTCTTAATTATATTCCACCTATAAATCCTGACGCGACAAATCCGGCAGTTACCGATTTAAGCGCCTTCCGCCCTCAGCCAAATGAATTGGAACCCGCGGGACATAATACTGTCTCCGAATTTTCGCAGCCTTCCGAAAATCAATTTCAATTCAAGTATGATCTTTCCCAGGGAGCCGACGGGGATTTCAGCCGTTGGGGAGGGGCCCTCATGAGTTTTTCAACGACCCCTTTTAATTTAGCCGCGCAAGATTTGATTTTTCAAATTAAGGCCACCGGGACCCAGAAAATCAAAATTGAACTTATTTCGGGAAAAGATTTTTTGCAGAAAAAAGTCACACTCCTCGCTCAAAACATAAGCGGCACTTCGCAATCCTACCGGATTACTAAAGCCCTCGCCGACTCTGCCGTGATTGCCGGTTTTGATGCTTCGAATATCACCTTCGTTAATTTTGTTGTGGATGACCAGCTTGCCGGTACGCCCGGCGCTCCGAACAAAACAGCGACGGGGACAATCACGATTGATACAAAAGGCCTGGCGTTTATTCCTTCTTTGGCGCCTGATCCCACCAAAACGGCGGCGGATATTTCGCATTTAAGGAATCCTGATGGTACTTTGATCATTCGTAATCTGGTGTCCTTTACTTCCACGGACCCTTTCCCAACCGGCATTGCAGCATTGAACCAGTCTTCCATGACGCAATTCGATTTATCTTACGATGTGCGAAGGCTCAGCAGTTTCGGCGGCACGATTATAAGTTTTGATGATTTTGGAACGGCAGCGATAGAACACGCTAACCTTTCCGGACAAACTCTGGTCCTTGGCCTTAAAGATCCAGCGGGGCCGAGTGAAGTTACCTTTTTAATCGAAGATACGGCAGGACGGAAGGGCCGTGTGCGCCTCACGGGCATTGATGCCACAGAGCGGTTTTTCAGTATTGGGATGACTGCCGCTCAATTTCCCGGTATTGATCTTACACAGATTAAAAATATTTCTCTCGTGCTTGAGGCGGACCGTCTTGGAAGCAATGTTAACGCGCTTTATCAAAATGTTCTTTTCAACGGTGCGACGGCCCAAATCATCCCGGCCGACAAAGGCGATTTTTTTATCGCGGACTGGAACAACGATAAAATTCCGGACCTAGTCATGGTCCTGAAACAATCAACCGGAAGCGGCAAAACCGAGGTTCATGTATGGAATGGCGCGGATAATTATCAAACCGCTCTTGTTCACACGGCCACCGCTCAAGGGGAAATGGGGAAAGAAGCTCAATTTCAAATGGTGGATTGGAACAAAGACGGAATTTTGGACCTGGCCTTCATCTTGACAAAGAGCAATCCCAGCGATCCGCAGAATCATACAGGAAGCGGTAAAACCGAAGTCCATATTCTAAATGGGGCCGATAGTTTCAAAACTTTTCTTGCAAACCTTCCCACCGCGCTTCCGGAATTCGACTATCGAGACAACCGGTATGAGTTTCACTTTGTCGATTGGAACCGTGACGGTGTTCAGGACCTTGGATTTGTTCAAAAAAGTAATACCGGCAGCAACAAGACCGAAGTGCATATTATGAATGGCGCAGACAAATTTCAAACGTTCTTAGTTAATTCAGCCACCGCACTTCCAAAAGTCGGGGATAATTATAAATTTGATATCAAGGATTGGAACGGAGACGGCACTCCTGACTTTATCGCGATTAAGGAAAATCAGACCGGAAGCGGATCTACGGAACTGCATGCCTGGAGTGGCGCGGACTTTTTCCAAACGGATTTACTGCATACCGCAACAGCGCAGGGGGAGATCAATAAAACCCCTGAAACCAAAAATGATTATGATGTTGCCATCACGGATTGGGACGGTGATGGCAAGCTTGATTTGGTGGCGATTAAGAAAGATCATACCGCGAATAATTTTGTCGAGCTGCGCGCCATCGGCCAAGCACCCATCCTTAAAAAATCCGGAATTGCTTCAACCCTCAGTGTTCGTTTTGGCGACAATCCTTTTACTCCCGTAGTCGATGGCAGTCCTTTTAATGCTGCGCTGCATACCTCATTAAATGGTAATCCGGTGGTGAGCGCTGCAGGAGGAACAGCCGATAGCGCGCCTGGTGCCGCTCAAGGAACGGGAACAATCACGCAGGATTCCCCGCGGCATTTTAATTTTAATTACGATGTCAGTGCCGGAAATAAGACTTTTGCTTTTGCTCAGATATCCAATGGATTTTTTGAAAAAACGGTGGCCGAAGGCGGAACATGCAATCCCAGTGCCCCCGGTTTTACGAGCTGTTTTAATGGTGATGCGCAGTCCGTGCCGCAAAATTTGGTGATTGGCGTTAAGGGGCCGGCCGGCTCTCGAGTTAAAGTAGAAATTGTGGATACAACCGGGGCCAAAGGTCTAACGGCAACTTTTATTCTTAATTTAACGGGTAATGCACAAAATTACACGCTTGATTTGAGCGGAGATAATATTCCGCAGGGGTTTGACCGGACAAAAATTGCCGTCATTAATTTTGTCATGGATCAAGGTCTTGCGGCCAATGGGACAGCGAATCCGGCGAATACAGGAATAATTGAAGTTACAACGGTCGGTCTTGATTTCATCGTGCCGGTTGATCCCGCGGCGTACTCTCAGGCGGCACTCACAACACTTCCGGCCAACCCGGTACTTTCTTCCAATAAAGGTGCCGCATCAGGCGGGACAGCAGATGGATCAATTACCCAGACTCAAACCTCTCCCAGAGATTTCAGTTTTGATTATACGAACGCAGACGCCGATGATTTTGCGTTTAGCCAGATTGGGTGGGGCTTTTTTGATGCGGGCAATAACAATGCGTTTGTGGGAAGCCCGCAAAACTTATCTGCAGGAATTGTCTTAGCCGTAACCGGTCCCGCGGGTAAACAGTTAAAAGTCGAAGTCGTGGATAAAAACGGCCGTGTTGCAGATTTCTTACTTAACCTTGATGGCACGAAGAAAAATTACACGCTCACACTTACAGGCGACAATATCCCGGCCTTGTTTGATGCGACACAGATTGGCGTGATCAATCTCGTTGTTGACCAGAAGAGAATGGGAAATTCCGGGACAGTGACGGTTGAGACGAAAGGCCTGGACTTTTTACCGGCTGTAAATCCCGCAGCCTACGATCAAGCAGCCATTACAAATTTACCTGGAAGGCCGGTGTTATCTGCCAATAAAGGAAGTGCGGGCGGAACAGCCAATGGATCGATTGTTCAAACTCAAACCAGTCCACGTGATTTCAGTTTTGATTATACGAACGTAGATGCAGACGATTTTGAATTCAGCCAAATCGGCTGGGGATTTTTTGATGCCAGCAATAATAATTTATTTGTTGGACCTCCTCAAGACTTATCGGGCGGCATTACCTTTGCAGTGACAGGACCCGCCGGAAGACAGTTAAAGGTAGAGGTAGTCGATCAAAACAGTCGTGTCGCAGATTTCTTACTTAATCTTGATGGGACCAAGAAAAATTACACGCTCACACTTACAGGGGACAATATCCCGGCGGGATTTGATGCGACAAAAATCGGGGTGATTAATTTTGTGATGGATCAAAGAAGGATGGGTAATAGCGGTACGGTCGCAGTAGAAACGAGCGGTCTTGATTATTTCGCGACGGTCAATCCAGATCCCACCAATCCTGCCATTACTCCAATGCCGGTGACGAGCACGGGCGAACGCCCATCCTTTACAGGATTTGCCAGCCAGACAAATCCGGATAATTCCACGGATTACAGCCAAGTTATTGTTACGCAAAATTCTCCGACGGCAGCCCTTATTGATTTCAATTTGTATAATACCACTTCTTTTGGCGGCGCATTTTTGAATTATGACAATTTCTCAACAACCGGAACAATTGAAACAATTAATCTGAATACCCTCTTTCCCAATGGAATTGTATTAGGACTTGATAACAACGGAAGCGATGTTACCCACATCAAATTGGAATTAACAGACATCAATGGTGTTAAGAACGTCGCTTTCCTCGAAGGCATTGACAGCGTTTCCCGCCGTTGGAAAATTACCTTGGATAAATTCATTAATGTGGATCTCACCAAAATCAAAGTTGCTGCACTCGTCTTAGAAGGACGTTTTTTTACCGGGCAATTAAATGTTGATTGGGGCAATTTCGCGTTTGTCCCGACCGTGAATTCTGATCCCACTAATCCGGCCATCACCAAAGTGCCTGCAACAAGCACCGGGGAACGCCCAACTTTAACGGGATTTGCCAGCCAGACCAATCCGGACAACTCAACCGATTATAGTCATGTCGATGTGACGACAACTTCGCCGACTATGGCAACACTTGATTTTAATTTGTACAACACGACTTCTTTTGGCGGTGCGTTTCTAGGTTATGACAATTTCTCAACAACCGGAACAATTGAAACAATTAATCTGAATACCTTCTTTCCTAATGGAATTGTTTTTGGATTGGATACCGCGGGAAGTCTCAATGATACGTTCGCATTTTTGGAAGTCACCGATAACACGGGAAAGCGTGATCGCGTAAAACTTACGCAGATTGGCTTAACCCAAAAGCGCTGGAAAATACTTATCAGTCAGTTTGACGAAGTGGATGTGGCAAAGATTAAAACCATAGCCTTTCTTGTGGAGGGGCGCGCGGTCGGCATGAAGCTGACAGTTAACTGGGGAGATTTTAATTTTGTTCCTATTGTAGCTTCTGATCCTTCCAATCCTGCCATCACCAAAATGCCTGCAACAAGCACCGGAGAACGCCCGACTTTGACAGGATTCGCCAGTCTGACAAATCCGGATAATTCCACGGATTATAGCAATGTGAGTGTAACGCAAACTTCGGCGACTGCAGCGACGGTTGATTTCAATTTATATAACACCACTTCCTTCGGCGGCGCATTTTTAAGTTACGATAATTTCAACACAACCGGAACCATTGAAACGATTAATTTGAGCACACTCTTTCCGGATGGAATCGTATTAGGGCTCGATAATGGCGGAACGGCTATCACAGAAGCGGCGTTTGAAATAACAGATATTAATGGAATACGCGATCGCGTAAGACTTACCGGTATTGGCTCTTCGCAAAAACATTGGAAAGTGCTTGTCAGTCAATTTGATCAGGTGGATGTGACAAAAATTCAGAGTGTCACACTGGTTGTGGAAGGCCGTTATGTGGGAATGAAATTGAATGTGGATTGGGGTGATTTTGCTTTTGTTCCGAGAGTAAATTCGGACCCCACCAATCCCGCCATTACAAAAGTACCTGTAACCAGCACTAATGAACGCCCAACCTTAACGGGATTTGCCAGCCAGACCAATCCGGACAACTCAACCGATTATAGTCATGTCGATGTGACCCAAACTTCCGCAAGCGCGGCAACGCTTGATTTTAGTTTGTACAACACCACTTCCTTTGGCGGTGTGTTTTTCAGTTACGATAATTTCAATACGGGCGCGAAAGAAAGCATTGATTTGAACACCGCCTTTCCGGATGGGATTGTCTTAGGACTGGACAATGGCGGGACTGCCATTACGGAAGCGGTCCTGGAAGTCACGGACATTAATGGAATACGTGACCGTGTGAAGCTCCTGGGAATTGATTCATCGCAGAAACGCTGGAAAGTGCTTGTCAGTCAATTTGATCAGGTGGATGTCACAAAGATTCAAACCATCGCGCTTCTTTTAGAAGGCCGCTATGTGGGAATGAAATTAAATTTGGAATGGGGAGATTTTGCTTACATTCCTGTGGTTGATGGCACTTCCTTTAATGAACCGGCCGTTTCGACATTAAATGGCAGCCCGAGTCTTTCGGGAAGCGGTTTTAATTCGGTGATCGGCCCTGGCCAGCAGAATGCCGGTTTAACCTTCAGCCAGCCCAGCGTCAATGAATTGGAATATATTTATGATTTGTCTCCCAGCCCGACCAGTTTCACACTTCTTCAAATCAGCAAAGGCGGGTTTGATCAAAATAATGTTTTTCAAGGGACGGCATTTAATTTGCCGGAAAATTTTGTCATTGCCGCCCGCGGACATGAAGGTTCTAAGCTCCGGCTGGAATTGATGGATGTCAATCATCACATCGCCGTTTTTATTTTGAATTTACGACCGGCTTATCAAAATTATTCCTTGGTTTTGTCCGGAACGAATGTCCCTGTCATTTTCGACCGCACGCAAATCGCTTCCATTATTTTTGTCGCCGATCGCAAATTGGCGGTGGACCGCACCAGTGATATTGTGAAAGTGAAAATCAACGGCTTAGAATTCGGGACAGCCATTCTTCCCGCACCTTTGCAGGAAGTCAAAAATACTCTCATTTCAAAAGGCCTTACTTTTTTTACCACCGGCAAGGGATTAGATCCGGCCACTCATTTTCCGTATGACGGCATTGAAGCCAATGGGCTTCCGGACGCCACTTCAAAATTTACTCAGCCGACTTCTATTGGTTTTTATCTTCAGATTTTGTCCGAGGTCGTGAATGGAACACTGAGCAATGGAATGACTGTGGATCAAGCTTTGAGTGAAATTAATACCGTGATGACGAATCTTTTAACCGCGCAGACTGATTTTGGCTGGAACGGTTTATTGCCCTGGATGACTCTCGAACCGGCGCTTGCTCCTCGCGATGCCATCATTGGGCTGGGGGACAATGCAAATCTTGCTCAAAGTCTTGCCCTTGCTGCAGGGGCTTTGGAGCAGGCTTCTTTGACTTCTGCACAACGGACCTCTGCCAATGTGCGTGTAACTCAAATGGAGCAATTTCTGAATAATCAAGCGCCGGGTTATGCGGCTTTTGTCGATCCTGCGTTTGGAATTTTTCGTGCAGTTTTTGCGCGCGACACGTTAACCAGTCAGTCAGGAATTTTTGACGGTCATATCGACAGGCTTGCGAATGAATTCCGCGGCCCTGTGGCTTTTCTCAAAATCCGGTACCCGAATCTTCCTAGCACTGTGTGGACAGGTTTGGTCCAGGTGACGAGCAATTATACGGACCGCAATAACACCGTGATCAAGAATCTTGCTTATTATGACGGCGGCGCCTTCCAGGCTTTTTGGCCGCTTTTAAGAAATAATGAACGGGATTTTCTTGGCTTCCGAAATGCTTTAGACAATGCTTTTACGACTTTCACGGATTATTCTTTCCAAAATAAATTGCCCGGTTTTATTAGTGCCAGCCAAAATCCGGACATCAATGCTTCGGGATCCTATTTTGGGGTAACGGGTATACGCGAAATGGCTGAAGACGGAGCCACGCGCGCCGGCCAATTCCTGGTAAATAATGCTTCGACCTATGCTTTGGCGAGCGCTTTTTCCATCGATCCTTTCTCCGTCCTTAATTTTCTTAATGTCATTGAAGACCAGAATCCGGACCTCACCGCGAATGAAGGATTTTACGATGCGGCCAGATCCAATACTGAAATTGCCAAACGGATTCTCGCCATTGATGTGGGTTCAACCATTCTTGGATTATCCGGCAATGGACCCAAAGCTTTCGAAGTTTATTTAAGAAATCGAAATCTCGAACTCAATTATAATTTGCTTTATGATCAGGTCAGCGGTCAGTTGGGAATTAATAAAACGGCCGCAATCTTGGCATCTCCGCCTCAATTTCCCGGCCGGTCACTTTCAGTCTTCCATCATTTTTCTTCAGAAGGAACCATCAATAATTTTCCGTTGCCGGTAACGACTCCTTCGGGCGTTCGTTTTATCTACGGTGCTTTGGCGGGGGGATTCGGAGGAAAATTCTGGACTCTTGATCAGAACTATAATGCACGCGCCAATCAATTGATTATTACGTATGCTTCGGTGAATACGCCGCAGTCGCTTAAAATTGAATTGAAAGATGAGAATGATCAGCTGGTGATGCCGGCGATCACGGTCAATGTCGTCGACACCACATTCGACAAAAAAATCGTGATTAATTTACCGGATACCGCTGCCTTAAGTGCCGTGCGGAGTATTTTTGTGGTGATCGATCAAAACGCAACGCTGGATACGAGCGGGGACTTTACGATCAGTGCCATCGAATTTCAGCATATTTCTTAACTTGTTGAGCCTTACGCCCTCTACAAAGGACTTCTTTGATGGTTTTAAAAATATTTAACCTATTGAAAATAAAGGGGTTAGATTGTGCAAGGTTTGACAATATAAATAACCAATGCTATAGTTTTATACTTTCACCGATTTCAGGGAATCGGCCCATTTGCTGAGGAAAGAGAGGGTTTTGTGCTGCATAAAAATCATATTTCACGTCGGGGGAGTGAAGAAATAATGGCAAAAATTCTGCATGAATTGGTCGCCGGTTTTACCGCACTTAGCTTTATTCTCAATATGACGTTAGTGCCTGTTTATGCGGCGGTTACACCCACAGAACAAGAAATCCTGGCTCATACTCCGACACAATCCGCTGCGGCATTTCAGCAAGCTGCACCGGTCGTTTCAACCAGCCAAGAACTGGAATCCACCCAAGCTTTTTTGCAGGAAGATTTAAAACTCGAACCCGTAAAATCTCCCACTCCGGAAGTTCAGGCCGATGAATCCGCCGAATCTGAAACTTCAGAGAATTCTGCAGAACAAAATTCAAGCCCTTATAATTTTGAGCAAGTCATCAAAGCTTTGGAAAATGCCAAAGATTTTACTGTGGCTGTTGTCGGCCAAATTTCTAAAAGCGATATTTTGAAATTGGCCGGATATGGCTATGAAATTGGTTTGGCCATTGTGGACGGAATCGCCGTGGTGTTTACAAGTCATGAAGAAAATCAAATCCGGGTGCCGAAGCTCCTTAAAAATCTTCTCGATGGATTAAGAACCAGTTTCCTTGTCCATTTCCAGCCTAATCAAGCACGCCCAAGTCTTGTGGACCAGCAGGGTGCAACGGAACGCGGAGACCGGGTTGAATATTCCGCCAATTTGAGCGTTGAAAGCGGCGAATTAGACGTCTACGCCTACAACGGCAAAGTCATTGAACCCACCCCATATAATGTAGATCACTTAATTTCTGAAATTCAAAAGGTGTCGGACGCGAATCCGAATGGACAAAAACTGGATGCGATTCAGGAATACATTAATGAACTGAAAGAGAACGGGGAGTTGGTACTCTACCGCTCCGAACCTCCCACCGTTTTTCCAGGTTTTCCGGTTCTCGGTTCTTTTGCTTCTTCCTCAATCAACAATCAGCCGGATGCCGTAATCTCTATCGACCAAACATCAAGTGCCCAGTTTGCCTTAAATTATGATTTAAGCAATGCCGGAAGTTTCGGCGGTGCAATTATCAATTTTGGGGCTTCAGCCGCCGGTCCGCAGAATTTAAGCGGATTCAGCAAATTTACTTTTGAACTCCGGACCAATAGCACTTGCAGCAATCCCACCTTTGGATGTTTGAAGATTGAATTTGTGGACACCGCCAATCGGCTGGCGACGGTCCGTATCAATGGTCTGACCAGTACCTTTCAGCAGTATGACATTCAGAAAAGCGATCTTTTGGCCAATCAACCTAATCTTGATTTTGCCCGTATTAAGCAAATTAATTTTGTGGTGGAAAACAATAAAGTCAATCCCAAGGTCGGCTTTATGGAAGTCAAAACCGGCGGATTGGACTATAACCCCTTTATCAATCCCGATGCGACAAATCCGGCGATTACAAAATTGCCCGCGACCAATCTTGGCGAACGGCCAGTGCTGACGCCGTTTGCGAGCCTGACCAATCCTGATAATTCAAAAGATTTTAGCAATGTGACGGTGAACATGCTTTCACCGACTACTGCGGAAATAAATTTAAATTTGTACAACACGACTTCTTATGGGGGAACTTTCCTCAATTACGATGATTTAGGAACCGCAGGCGTTACGGAAACTGTTAATTTTAATACGCTTTTTCCGAATGGTGTGGTCCTTGGTTTGGACAATGGGGGAACGGGATTAGCGCAAATTAAATTTGAAGTCACGGACATTACCGGGAAAAGGGATTTTGTTTTTCTTACGGGTATTGACGCGACTGCACGCCGTTGGAAAGTCAATCTCAGCCAGCTTGATACTGTGGACCTTACAAAAATCCAAGCATTAGCTCTTGTTGTGGAAGGCCGTCATAACGGAGAAAAGTTAAACGTTAATTGGGGTGATTTTGATTTTACGCCGGGTGTGAACCCTGACGCAACAAATCCCGCGATTACAAAAGTACCCGCCACAAGTACAGGGGAACGTCCTACCTTAACAGGATTTGCCAGCCAAGATTTTAGCAATGTCACAGTGACTGGAAACTCTCCGAGTACGGGAACCATCAATTTCAATTTATATAACACGTCTTCATTTGGCGGAACATTTTTAAGCTACGACGATTTCAACACCGCCGGCACCATTGAAACCATTAATTTAAACACCGTATTCCCGAATGGAATCGTATTAGGTCTTGATGGAGCGGGAATCAATGAAGTCATGCTTGAAGTCACCGACAACACCGGAAAACGTGATGAAGTGAAGCTCGTAGGAATCGACGGGACTGCGCGCCGTTGGAAAGTATTGGCTTCGCAATTTGACCAAGTCGATGTGACCAAAATCCAAACGATTTCATTCGTGGTCATCGGGCGCCATGTAGGCCATACGCTTAATTATAATTGGGGTGATTTTGATTTTACGCCGGGTGTGAATCCTGACGCAACTAATCCTGCGATTACAAAAGTACCGGTGACAAGCACGGGCGAACGTCCTGTTTTAACGGGATTTGCCAGCCAGACAAACCCGGATAATTCTACCGATTTTAGCAATGTGAATGTGAATTTGACTTCTGCCGGGACGGGAACCATCAATTTCAATTTGTACAACACCACTTCCTTTGGAGGAACTTTTTTAAGTTACGACAACCTGGCCACTGGCGGCACGATCGAAACGATTGATTTAAACACCGTATTTCCAAACGGGATTGTTTTAGGTCTTGATGGAGCGGGAATCAATGAAGTCATGCTTGAAGTCACCGATAACACAGGAAAACGTGATGAAGTGAAGCTCGTAGGAATCGACGGGACTGCGCGCCGTTGGAAAGTATTGGCTTCGCAATTTGATCAAGTCGACGTGACTAAGATTCAGACCATTTCACTCGTAGTCATCGGACGCCATATAGGACACACCCTCAATTTTAATTGGGGGGATTTTGAATTTACGCCTAGTACGGGTCCCGATGCAACCAATCCTGCCATTACAAAAGTTCCCGCCATCAGTACCGGCGAACGGCCTACATTAACAGGATTCGCAAGTCCTGACTTCAGTAATATTACTGTGACACAAAATTCCCCAACTTCAGCGACGCTCAATCTCAATTTATATAACACGTTCTCATTTGGCGGGGCATTTTTAAACTATGACGATTTCACCACAGGCGGAACAGTTGAAAATATTAATTTGAATACGGCATTTCCCAATGGAATTGTGCTGGGACTTGATAACGGAGGTACCGGTTTAACCGAAGTGATACTTGAAGTGACTGACAACACCGGCAAGCGCGATAAAGTAAAACTTACGGGCATTGACGGTACTGCGCGCCGTTGGAAAGTGCTGGCTTCGCAATTTGATCAAGTGGATGTCACAAAAATTCAAACCATTTCATTAGTCATTGAGGGAAGACATGTCGGCCACCTATTAAATGTAAACTGGGGCGATTTCGATTTTACGCCCGGTGTGAATCCTGACGGAACCAATCCTGCCGTTACGAAAGTGCCGGTAACAAGCACCGGCGAACGTCCTACCTTAACAGGATTTGCCAGCCAGGATTTTAGCAATGTCACAGTGACTGGAAACTCTCCGAGTACGGGAACCATCAATTTCAATTTGTACAACACGACTTCTTTTGGCGGGACATTTCTAAGTTATGACAACTTTACCACGGGGGCTACGATCGAAACGATTAATTTAAATAACGTATTCCCAAACGGGATCGTGCTCGGTCTTAGTGGTGCAGGAATTACTGAAGTGATGCTTGAAGTGACCGACAACACCGGAAAGCGTGATGAAGTAAAACTTACCGGCATTGACGGAACAGCACGTCGTTGGAAAGTATTGGCTTCGCAATTTGATGAAGTCGATGTGACAAAAATCCAAACAATTTCTCTTGTGGTCATCGGACGTCATGTGGGTCATACGCTTACTTATGATTGGGGTGATTTTGATTTCACACCCGGGGTGGGTCCGGATGCAACGAATCCCGCGATTACAAAAGTGCCCGCAACAAGTTTAGGTGAACGGCCTGCAATCACGGCATTCTCAAGTCCTGACTTCAGTAACGTCACTGTGACACAAAATTCTCCAACCGCAGCCCTATTGACCATGAATTTGTACAACACGACTTCATTTGGCGGTGTTTTTATCAACTATGATGATTTTAGTACAGGCGGCACGGTTGAAAATATTAATTTGAATACGGCGTTTCCCAATGGAATTGTGCTGGGCCTTAATAATGGAGGAACGGCGCTGACGGAAGTCATGCTTGAAGTCACAGACAGCACCGGCAAACGCGATGAGGTAAAACTTACCGGCATTGACGGAACGGCAAGACGCTGGAAAGTATTGGCTTCGCAATTTGAGGAAGTTGACGTCACTAAAATCCAGACGATTTCTCTTGTGATTGTGGGCCGCCATGTGGGCGATCAACTCAATGTGGATTGGGGCGATTTTGATTTTACGCCTGGCGTGGGTCCCGATGCAACCAATCCTGCCATCACGAAAGTCCCGGTGACAAGCACGGGCGACCGGCCAATTTTAACCAGCTTCGCCAGCCAAGATTCCAGCACGTCGTCAGTGACGCAAACCTCGGCATCTCAGGCGACTTTGAATCTTAGTTTGGCCAACACGACATCATTTGGGGGAGCGTTTTTAGCTTATGATAATTTTTCAACTCCGAGTGTTGAAACGATTGATCTAAACACGGTATTTCCAAACGGAATCGTATTAGGTCTTGATAATGGCGGTACTGGAATTACAGAAGTTCTGCTTGAGATGACGGATAATCTCGGAAAGCGTGATGAAGTAAAGCTCACGGGCATTGACGCAACGGCAAGACGCTGGAAAGTATTGGCCTCCCAATTTGACCAAATTGATGTGACAAAAATCAGTGTGATAAGTTTGGTGGTTGTAGGACAGCATATTAATCAGAAAGTGAATGTAAACTGGGGCGATTTTGATTTTACGCCTGGCGTGGGTCCCGATGCAACCAATCCAGCAATCACAAAAGTTCCTGCTACAAGTACAGGGGACCGACCGGTTTTGAATAGCTTCGTAAGTCAAGATAGTTCATCCATCAATTTATTCGTGTCATCTCCCACTACGGCCACAGCCAATTTTATTCTAAAGAACAATTCTTCTTTTGGAGGAGCATTCTTTAGTTATGACAATTTCAATACGTCTGGCACAGTTGAGACTATCGATTTAAATACGGTATTTCCAAACGGAATTGTACTTGGACTTGATAACAACGGGACAGGGATCACAGCAGCCATTCTCGAAATCACAGACAACACCGGCAAACGTGATAAGGTAAAACTTACGGGGATTGATGGGACGGCAAGACGCTGGAAGATATTGACTTCACAATTTGATCAAGCGGATGTGACGAAGATACAAACAATTTCTTTGGTGGTTCTGGCTGAAGATGTTCCGCTGGTGATAGGAGAACATCGCGGAGACCTCAATATCAATTGGGGAGATTTTGAATTTGCTCCTCTTGTGGATCCGGATGCAACCAATCCTGCGATTACGAAAGTACCCGCGACAAGTCTTGGCGAACGGCCAGTCTTTACAGGATTTGTGAGCCAGGATTCAAGTACAGTGAATGTAACGCAATTTTCAACCACTTCCGCCCAAGTGGATTTAAATTTGGCAAATCCGACTTCGTTCGGGGGAGCTTTTATCAATTACGATAATTTCGCTACTTCTGGAGCGGTTGAAACAATCAATTTGAATACCGCATTTCCCAGTGGAATCGTATTAGAATTAACTTATTCCACTTCAGGAATTATTATTTTTGAAGTCACAGATAATACCGGCAAGCGGGATCGTGTAAGACTTAACGGAGCTTCACCGGCGACTAAGCGATGGAAAATTTTGACCAGTCTATTTGATCAAGTGGATGTCACAAAAATTCAAACCATGACTTTATTAATTGAAGGAAAACAGCCGAATATAAATTTCACTGTCAATTGGGGCGATTTTGATTTCACGCCGACCGTAAATTCAGATGCGACGAATCCTGCGATTACCAAAGTTCCTGCAAGGAGCACCGGAGAACTTCCAGCTTTCACAGGATTTGCCAGCCAGGATTCCAGCAGTGTTAATGTGACGCAAACTTCTGCTTCACAAGCCACCTTAAATTTAAGTTTGGCCAACACGACTTCATTCGGCGGAGCGTTTATCGATTACGACAATTTCAACACAGCGGGAACGATTGAATCGATTAATTTAAACACTGCATTTCCGAACGGAATTGTTTTGGAGCTTGATCATGGTGCGACGGGGTTAACGGAAGTGCTGCTTGAAGTGACCGACAGTACCGGCAAACGCGATGAAGTAAGACTTGCCGGAATTACTGGAACCGCGAAACGCTGGAAAGTTTTGGCCTCGCAATTTGACCAAGTGGATGTGACAAAGATTAGTGTCATGACTCTGGTCGTTGTTGGCCAGCATATTAATCAGAAGTTAAACGTTAATTGGGGTGATTTTGATTTCACGCCATCGACGGGTCCGGACGCAACCAATCCTGCGATTACCAAGGTCCCCACAAATAGCTTTGGAAATAAACCTGCCTTCACGGGATTTGCGAGTCAGGATTCAAGCAGCGTGAATGTAACACAGGCCTCAGCATCTCAAGCGACCTTGAATCTTACTTTGGCTAAAACAACCTCGTTTGGAGGAGCGTTTTTGAGTTATGATGATTTTTCGACAACGCCCGTTGAAACAATTAATCTAACGACCGCATTTCCCAATGGAATTGTATTAGGCCTTGATCATGGTGGGACAGGAGTCACAGAAGTTATTTTTGAAGTGACCGACAATACTGGTAAACGTGATAAGGTAAAACTCACCGGAATTGATGCAACCGCACGCCGCTGGAAAATACTTCTCAGTCAATTTGATCAAGTGGATCTTACGAAAATTCAGACGATTGTTTTTGTCATCGAAGGCCAGCATCTTAATCAAAAATTGAATGTGGATTGGGGCGATTTTGAATTTACCCCGGCCATAAGCCCGGATGCGACCAATCCTGCGATCACCAAAGTCCCTGTGACCAGCACAAATGAGCGGCCTAATTTTACAGGATTTGCCGATTCAGGTTCGAATGTTGTGGTGACTCAAACTTCAGCATCACAAGCGACCTTAAATCTTACTTTATCGACGACCGCTTCTTTCGGCGGCGCATTTTTGACTTACGACAATTTTTCAACAACACCGATTGAAACCATCAATTTTAATACGGTATTTCCTAATGGAATTGTTTTGGAACTTGATAACGGTAATACCGGATTAACCGAGTTAAAACTTGAACTAACGGACAATACGGGCAAACGTGATATCGTGAAGCTAGTCGGAATCGATGGCACAGCACGTCGTTGGAAAATTTTGGCCTCGCAATTTGATCAAATTGATGTGACGAAAATTCAAACCATCGCCCTTGTCATCGAAGGCCAGCATCTCAATCAGAAAGTAAATGTGAATTGGGGTGATTTCGTCTTTACTCCCAATATTGCTCCTGATGCGACCAATCCTGCGACAACTCCGATCCCGGCCTTAAACAGCAGCGGAGTCATCAATTTGGACACCGCATTTCCGAACGGAATAGTTCTGGGTTTAAATGCTTCTTCCGGAATAAATCAGGTCAAGTTAGAAGTGACGGACGTTAATGGTATTCGTGATTTTGTGATATTGACCGGTGTTGATGGAACATCGCGGCGCTGGAAAGTATTGACCAATCAATTTGATGCGGCGGATAGAACTCAAATTGAAACCATCGCCATTGTGGTGGAAGGCCGCCATGTAAGCAGCACCCTTAATATTGATTGGGGCAATTTTTCCGCGGCAAACTCCGCCCCGACGACTCCCTCAGTTCCTTCGGATAATACGAACCCTGCACTTACGGATGTGCCTGTAACAAGCACAGGAGATCGCCCGGCATTAACCGGTTTTGCCAGTCAGCCTTCTCCGAGTTCCAGCGGCCTTCAGCCGGTGATTAATGCCTTTGCCAGCCCGGATTTCAGCGGAGCACAGGCAAATCTGACATCGCCCAGTACAGTGACGGTCGATCTGGATTTATTCAACACTACTTCATTTGGGGGAATCTTTATTGATTACGGTAAAATCAATATTGCACCTGGTGATACGGTTGTGGTCAATCAATCCACGCCCAGTCAGGCTCAGCTGAATTTCAATTTGGCGAGCGTTGAATCATTCGGCGGAGTATTTATCAGTTATGACAACTTTTTGACTACAGACAATAATGCGGCAACAACTACAGACATCGAAACTATTAATATCAACACGGCATTCCCGAACGGCATCGTATTTGCGTTAGATAATGCCGGCACGGGGATCACTCAAGCCAAATTCGAATTGACGGACATTACTGGCAAGCGTGACAGCGTGTTGTTAACCGATATTACCAACACGGCCAAGCGCTGGAAAATTACTTCGAATTTGTTTGATGCAATCGATTTGACGAAAATTCAAACCATTGCGCTTGTGGTGGAAGGTCAGCATGCGAACCACCAACTAAATTTGAACTGGGGCAATTTTGTTTTTGTCCCGGCCATTTCTTCGGATGCGACCAACCCGGCCATTACCAAAGTCCCGGCCAATAGCCAGGGAGCGGCTCCCGAACTGGTCGGTTTTGTCAGTTTGAAAAATCCGGATGGTTCCAAAGATTTCAGCAGTATGTCCGTCGAGCAAACTTCAGCCAGTCAGGTTAAGCTGACGTATAATCTTAAGAATTCAACTTCGTTTGGCGGCGTGTTCTTCACTTATGATAACCCTGCCACCGACGATAATAATCCGGCGACCACCACAGACATTGAAACAATTAACTTGAACACGGTCTTTCCTAATGGCATTGTATTGGACCTTAATAATGCCGGAACGCCGATCACTGAAATATTTTTGGAAGTGACCGATATTACTGGGAAGCGTGATCGCGTGAGATTGATTGATATTGCCTCCGCTGCCAAAAGGTGGAAAGTCCCTGTGAGCCAGTTTGACGAGGTGGACGTGACCAAAATTCAGACCATTGCCCTTGTTCTGACGGGCGTCCATGATGGCAATCAAATCCTGAATATTAATTGGGGCGATTGGGCATTTACGCCTGTGATTACGATTTAAGGAGGAATCGGCATGAAGAAGTTGGAATTTAAAATAGCGGTTTTTGGGATTATGAGTTTGTTTTTTTGTTCCGCCCAGACCTATGCAATGACGATTAATCCGGATTTTCAAGGGACTCTGGTGGTGACTTCGCCTGCCGGAGAAGTGAATCTGATTAATGCAGGGGAGCCGGTGCCGGATCTTGTTTCTAATTCTATCATTGAAGTCCTGAACGGAGAATTTACGATCGCCACGGCAGAAAATGAATCAGTTCAATTGTCCTGTCATGGTGCAAGCGTCTCAGTTGACGGAGGCAGTTCTGCAAGTTTAAGTTGCGGCGGTGACTCGGGACTTTTGAAAGCCCTGAAAGGTTCCGTCACGGTCCTTGATGCAGCTGGTAAAAAAATCGTTCTTGCCGAAGGAGAAGAATATTCTATTGGTTCCGGCGAAAAGAAAAAAGCTCCTGCGACAGCTGCCGGTGAACCTACGGGCGGCGCGCCTATCGGCGGAGGTCTCGCCCAAAACACTCCGGTGGACAGTCGGAGTCTCGAATCTAGTCCTTAGCAGTGGCCAAGAAGTCCAGAAGCATTCTTGCTTTCATTTTACTCATCGCGTTCGGCCTGTCTCTTTTGCCCCGCTTCCTCTACGCTGATTTTCAGCTGCTTGATGCCATCGAAGAATTCGGCGAAAAGCGCTTTATCAAACCCTTACCCACGCGCCTTCATGCTGGCCCTTTACGGTTTCATCCTCTTCTGCGCAGCAAAGTCACTTATGATGACAATATTCTTTTAGAAGGCCAGGACAAGCGCGAGGACGTCGTTTTCAATATTCAGCCGGGCGCAATTGTCGAACTGCCGCTTGGAAGAAGCCAAATCACCACCGGCTATCAGGCCGATTTTGAAATTTTTTCCAAATCCCGCCATGCCCGGCAAAAGGATCAAAATCAGAATTTCTTTACGCTTGTTGACCTCAATTTTCCGAATTGGTATGTCAATATTCTGGAAAATTTTGCCGAGACTTCTTCGCGTTCCGGCACTACCTTTTCGGAACGCATTCCGCGCTTCGACCAATCGATTTATCCGAAAGCAGGCTACAAATGGAAACGCACTACCTTTGAAGCCGGTTTCCGTCATTTTGTGAGGGATTTTAGGCGCCAGATCGACGATCCTTTTGATTTTCAAATTGTCGAATGGACCGGTGTTTTTTATTATGATTTATTTGCACGGCTTAAGGCCCTCTTGGAATATCAATTTGCCCAAATTGATTATGATGATGATTTTCGGCGAAAAGGAAACTTCAATCAAATCCGTACCGGTTTTGACGGCGAGATTATCCCGAACCTCACCGCCAAATTTCGTGTAGGCGCTCAATTAAGAAACTATGTTGAGTCGACACGTGCGAACGGAGGCGAAAGGGAGGATTTCAATTCCTGGGTAGGAAGTTTCTCGCTGGAATATAAAATCAGGCCCAACATTAAATTAAAAACGTCTTTTAGCCGGCAAGCCGTCGAAGCAACTTTCTTTGACATCAATTTTTATAAAGAGCACCTTTTTACGATTGGAGCGGAGTACGAATTTCGCCCGAAATGGACGATTTTTTCCAATTTTAAATATTATCACCACCGCTACGGTGAAGATGCGACGGCTGATGGGCAATCGATTTTGCGCCGTGATCATCATGCCGGGGTAGACGCCGGGCTCCGCTATAAAATGCAGGATTGGGTGGAATTCGAAATCGCCTATCTGTATTTGAGGCGCAATTCCAATTTTCCTGGCCAGGACTTTACGGACAATCAATTTTCCCTGACGACGGTCCTTAAATATTAAACCGTCTCCCTCCGGCTTTCCTCTCGGACGAGGGCTTGATTTTTGCCCTCGAATAGCCGTTAATTTTAGGAAACAATGAAACTCTCAAAAGTGACTGCCATTTTGGGTTTGCTGGCCCTTTTTACCGCCTATTCTGCCGTCGGGGTGTGTGCCCAGAAAGGCGAGCAGAAACGCCGGGCCGAAAATTACCGGATTGGTGTCGGGGACTTGCTGGAAATCGAAGTTTATGACGAACCCGATCTGACTAAAGAAGTCCGGATCCTGACCGATGGCACTCTTTCTTTTCCTTTATTAGGGTCGATTCAGGCAGAAGGATTGACGGTGGGAGAATTGGAAAAACAAGTGACCAGTTTGCTTGCGGCCAAATATCTGGTCAATCCGCAGGTGACCGTTTTTGTCAAAGAATTTTCTAATGTTTTTGTTTTTGGAGAAGTCAAAAAACCCGGCTCTTTTCCCATTTACGGAAAAATCACTGTTTTTGAAGCTATCACTCTTGCGGGCGGATTTACGGAAGTTGCCAATCCCTCCAAGGTCAAAGTCATTCGAGAGCAGGACGGGAAAGAAATTAGTTTTGAAGTGGACGTCACCCGATTGACCAAACGGGGAGATTCCTCGCAAGACATAGAACTTCAGCCCAATGATCATGTGATTGTTCCAAGGAGTTTTTTCTAAGGAGTTTATGGCATCCTTTTTTTCCGACACAGAAATTCATTTGCGGGATTATCTCTATGTCCTGCGCAAACGCCGCGGAGTCATCTTTCTTTTTTCGATGATGGTCATTGCCGCCGGCATTTTTCACACCATTTCTGCCAAGGTTCTCTACCGCGCCTCGGCCGTGATTTTGGTTGAGCGGGAAAATCCAAATATCGTGGATTTTAAAGAAGTGATGGCCTTTGATGCCTCTTCCACCGAATATTATCAAACCCAATATCAAATGATTAAGCGACGTTCTCTGATTAGAGAATTGATCGAAAAAGAAAACTTGCAAGAAGACCCTTATCTTGTTGCGATGCGTGAAGGGGGACTGCGGCGCATCCTGGAAAAACAGCCCTTCTTAGTTGAACGTTTCGGACGATTTTTGACAAACCCGGATCTGGAAGATGTTTTCATCCGCCGCATGCTTTCTGTCGATCCTGTCCGGAGTTCACGTTTGGTTCAAGTGAGCGTGCTTCATCCCGACCCTGTCCGTGCGGCTGAAATTACAAATCGCCTGGTGGAACTTTTTATCGAAAAAAGCCTTAAAGACCGTTTCTTGATTTCTCAACAAGCTACGGAACTCATTTCCGGACAACTGACCGAGCTCAAAGAAAAAGTGAATCAATCCGAGCGGGAACTTCAAAAATATAAAGAAGCGCATGGCCTCGTGAATCTTCCTTCACTGCGCGAGAAAAACGAATTTATGCAGGAGGCCAAACTCGAACTGGTTAAAATTCAGGCCGAAGAAGCCCGCTTGGCCAAGCGTTATCTTCCGGCCCATCCGAAAATGATTCATATTCATTCTCAGATCGAAGGCGTGAAACAAAAAATTGCTGAAGAAGAAGAAAAAATTCTCGAAATCAGCCGGATTGCCATTGATTATGGAGAACTTGAGCGGGAAGCCGAAAGTTCCAAACAAACTTATAAGTCCTTGCTTAAACGTTTGCAGGAAACGACCAGCGAGGCTCAGGCGCAGGCGAGCAATATGATGCTTGTCGACCGTGCCAATCCTCCGCCAAAACCGTCCAAGCCTCAGCCTTTGATCAATTTGGCGATCGCTCTTGTGCTTGGACTGGGCGGCGGCGTACTCCTGGCATTTTTTATCGAATATCTGGATTCCACCATTAAGATTCCGGATGATATTGAAAAAGGCTTAGGCCTTGATTTGCTGGGAATTATTCCGCGTGCGGATAAAGTGGGAAAGTTGGCGAAAGGAGAACTTTTTTTCTCGCCGGGCCAGCATTCTTTGGCTTCCGAGTCCTTCCGGGCCCTCCGGACCAGCCTTTTATTTAAACTCCGGCGTACACCCGGCTGCCGCAAAATTCTGATTACAAGCCCGAATCCCGAAGAGGGAAAAAGCACGATTGCGCTCAATCTGGCCGCCGCTTTTCAACAAAATCATTTGCGGGTCCTTTTAATCGACGCCGATTTGCGAAAGCCCCGACTGCATCATCTCTTTGATCTTTCGGCTTCCCGCGGTTTAAGCAATGTTTTGGAAGGAGAAATTTCAACCCGAGAGGCCATTTATGAAAATGTCGGAGAAACCGGCATTGATTTTCTGTCTTGCGGAACACCGTCGCATCATCCTGCTGAGATTTTGGGATCGTCGAAAATGAAAGAGATAATGAACAGTTTTGAAGAAAAATATGATTTGATTGTGATGGATGGCCCGCCTTTTCTGGCTGTCGCCGACGTGGCGGTGTTGAGCGAATACACGGACGCCCTTCTCGTGGTGGCGCGTTATCACAAAACTGACAAGCGGCATCTCAAGAATCTTAAACAGCGTTTTAGCGAAGTCCCGCTCAAAGTTCTCGGAATGGTGATCAATCAAGTGAGCGTTCGAGAAAAAGATTATTATTATCACCAGTACTATTATTACGGATACGGGAATGCCGTTCAGAAAAAATGAAGGCCTGCCTGTGTTTATTCTTGAGAAAGGATTCGCCCTTACCTTCCTCTTAGCCCCTCTCCTGTTTGGCTGCGTTCATCCCGCCTCTGCATTTTTTCTCTCAGCCATGTTCTTCGTGTTTTTAATCATTCGTCCGGATTCTGTTTCCGCTTTTTATGTTCTTCCTAAATTTTTCCGTTACGGAATGCTGGCCGTATTTGTTTTTATTCTGTTCCAGGCTTTTTTTCTTTCCATGAACCGTCACGAAACCGTGTCTGAACTCCTGCGCTGGACCGCACTGGCCGCTGGATTTTTAATGATTCAAAGTTTTCCCGAATCTTCCATGAAACGTCTTTTGACGGTGATCGCATGCGCCGGAGTTTTGGAAGCGATTTATGGGCTGTTCCAAACTCATTCCGGGCTGGAAATGGCTTTATGGAAGGCCAAGGAGGCCCACCGGGGATTTGTCACCGGCACTTATTTGAACCGGAATCATTTGGCTGGTTTTCTCGAAATGAGTTTGGGGATACAGCTGGGATTTTTGCTTTCTGCTTTTTGGAAAAAAGATAAAGGGAAAATGGCGGCTTGGGGTTTGTCTTTCCTGATTTCTTTAACAGCCCTCATTCAAACTGCTTCCCGCATGGGAATTATGAGTTTTTTTCTTTCCTTCTTATTCATGGCTTTTTTTCTGCCTCTGCCTTCCAAATCAAAAAAAATATTCTTCCTTTTTGCATTTGTGTTAGGCGGCATGGCCCTTTGGCATGGCTGGGATGTTCTCAGTTACCGGTTCAAGGATTTAGAAGAAGGAATCGCTTCCGTGAATAGCCGGTTTTTTGTGTGGCAGGATGCTCTCGGGATGCTCCGTGATCATCCCTGGTTTGGAGTAGGGCTTGGCAATTTCAAATGGGTTTTCCCGAATTATCAATCAGAAAGACTGCTGATGAGCTGGGACCATGCCCATCAGGATTATTTGGAGCTCGCCATTGAATTGGGAATTCCTGCTGCGATGCTGCTCTTTTTTTCTTTCGCAGGCCTTTGGATATCTCTATTTGTCACTTATTGTTCGCCGAACAATCGTAAACATTATCCCTTAATTTGGGGAGCATTGCTGGGGTTACTTTCCTTCGCGCTTCACGGGCTGGCGGATTTCAATTTTTCGGTTTCTGCCAATGTCATGATTTTTATTTTCGTTCTTGGAATTTTAAACCGGCAAGGCGAAATCCCTGGTTTATCTGGAAAAATTGCTTGGGTTATACGGCTTGCCGCGTTTTGCCTCGTCATTTTGTGCATTCAAAGAGCATGGGCCAGACCCATCACGGACCCCCTCCGATTGACGCAGGAAATGCCCTTTTACGGAAGGGGATGGCTGAATTTGGGGCTTTCCCGGCTTCAGGCCCAAGAGGCCTCGCCAGATGGGGTTACAAGCGCCGAATGGCCTGCTTTACGCGACCTTTTCCAGTCGGCTTATCAGAAAGAGCCGGGCAGTGCTTGGGTCTGTTTTGTGACCGGACGGACCTTGCTCAGTTATCCCCAATATCTTTCGAAGGCGGAAAAACAATCCGCTTTAGGAAGGCTGAGGAAAAGTGCCAGCATTCATTTTCCCAATCAAGCTTCGGTCGAACTTGCGCCCATATTGGAATTTCTTTGGGCCCAATTTTCAGATTTTGAAATGTTAAAAAGTATGACGCCGCATGATTTTGCTTCCTATCAGGTCCTGCTTAAATTCGCTGAAAATCACAAACTTACAGCCGAGCATGCAGAGCTTTTCCCGGAGTTTGAAAGAATGCGCGAAGTAGAATATAAGCGCCGCGTCCAACAAGCAGAAAAATGGTTTAATCAGGGCAGTTATCAAAAAGCTTTGGACGCCTATCAGGAAGCCTATTGGATTGGCCAGGAAAAAGAGGGGGCCAAATTGGGCATGCAGGCCGCGAAAGCGAGATTGGAAATGAAAAGACAATAACCTATGGATAAAAAAAGGCCCTTTTTCTCAACTGCTTTTTTTACCATGCTGGGTCGTGCCGGCGGACTCCTTATTCCGTTTGCCATTTCCCTGGTTTTTGGAGCCGGGCAATTAACCGATGCTTTTTTCTTTTCTTTCGCGTTGATTTCCTCTTTTTTAAATATTTTTGCTCATATTTTTGAAGCTTCCCTCGTGCCCTTTTTGGTTGAGCGAAAACAATCCTCAGAACGAGCGGTTTCTTTTACTTTGAGCGTTCTTGCGGCAGGGCTTCCGGTGTGTTTTTTTATAAGTCTGGGTCTTGCGTTTGCGCTGCCTCCGCTTTTGAATTTAAGGTCCGGGATGCTTCCGGAAACCTCCGCGCTTATTTCGCGTCTTTTTCTGGAAATGCTCCCCGGCCTTTTCATCGCCATTTTGATTTCTGCTTATCAGGGATTTTTTTATGCGGTCAAGACTTTCTGGTTTCCCTCTATTTCGACACTGATTCGAACCGTCACCATGCTTCTATTTTTCTTGCTGGGCAGACATTCTCTCGGGATTCATTCCCTTGCTTTAGGGCTTGTGGCGGGTGAGCTTTTGAGATGGCTTGCGGCGCATATTTTATTGACGAGAAGCGTAAAGCTTAAATTTGAAATTCCTTCCGGTGAATTCCAAAAAGTGAAGGGGTTTTTTCACCAAGCATTTTTCCAAGTTCTGGCGATTATCGCCATCAATATCATGCCGCTTGTTGATCAATGGGCTGCCGCGCCTCTAGGGGCGGGGAAGCTTAGCCTTTTTAGTTATGCTGACCGTTTACTGCAAGTTCCTTATCTTCTTTTTTTCTACGGCTTTACTCAGGTCTTTTTTTCTTTTTGGTCGGACAGTCGTATTGACGAAGAACCGGCGCGTTTTTTTGAGAAAGTCCGGAAGGATATGCGGATTGTCTTTGCTGGGGCGATCGTTCTCGTGCTGATCATACAGGCCGTGGCGGATCCTATGTTCCGGATTATTTTTCAGCGCTCGAATTTGACCGAAGCGCAGCTGCATCAATTGATCGATATTTTCCGCTGGCTGGCATTGGGATTTCCCGTAGGTATTTTGCGGATTCTCTATGGCCGTATTCTGATTATCATTAAAAAATCCAGCATCTATTTTTATCAGGCATGGCTCGAGCTTGCGGTTAAAATCGTACTCAACTTTTTTTTCGCAGCCTGGTTTGG
>JACPXL010000067.1 GCA_016196555.1 Candidatus Omnitrophota bacterium
GGCGGCAAGTTCAAAAGAAATGCGGGTGCGCGTGCTGGGTTCGAAAAAAAGATTGGCCACGGTTTTTCCGCGCAGGGCCGGCACTTTTTTCACCGGGCGCAGGGAAATTTCCTGAAAGGCTTTGGCCGTTTTAAGGATGAGGTCGATTTCTTCGCGGTTCAAATCGCGAAGGCCGAGAAGGTCTTTACGTTTCCACTGGGCCTCAGCCATTTTTAATGACCTCCGAAACCACCACTTCATCGCCGCCCTCTTTTTCCGAAAGCCGCACGGTGACTTCTTCATTTTTGGCAGTGGGAATATTTTTGCCGACATAATCGGCCTTGATCGGAAGTTCGCGATGGCCGCGGTCAATCAAAACCGCAAGCTGAACGGCTTGAGGCCGTCCGAAATCAATCATGGCGTCCAGAGCGGCGCGAATGGTCCGGCCCGTATAAAGCACGTCATCCACCAGGACAACCACTTTACCGGTCAAATCAAAAGGGATTTCTGTTTCCCGAACAGTCGGATGCGGGCCTATTTTCTGCAGATCGTCACGGTAAAAAGTAATATCGAGAGTTCCGAGCGGGAGGTTGGCATTTTCAATGGCCCGGATTTCGCGGCGCAGTCTTTCAGCCAGAAAAATACCTTTGCTGCGTATACCGATAAGGACAAGGTCTTTTGTGCCGTGATTGCGCTCCAGAATTTCATGCGCAATGCGCATCATGGCGCGGTGAATTCCCTCGCGATCGAGGACTTTTTTCTCAGAATCCGCCATGGTTTCCCTCACCAGACAAAAAAAATCCCCATCGAATGAGATGGGGCACGGTCACGGCTCTAATTTTTATGTGTTTCACGACCTCTCCTTGTTGATGTCTCGCATCAACTTAAAGGAATGTTTGCTGAATTTTCGAAATAGTAGCTGAAGAGCGGGGCTCCGTCAAGACTTATTGCGGAAAAAAATTTGTTCTTCGAAAGAGTTTTCTCTATAAGCCGAGTTCTGTCAGCAGCTTACGCTGCCGGACGATCATCTATCTAGGACAGCCATTACTGGCTGCCGCATGCGGCCGACCCGGTGATGGGCTGTGAAGCGGGAGAGCGGGTAACTCCCCTGGTTTGCGGAAAACCGCATACCACTTTTCACCCTGTTTGGCCTTTCTTCACGTAGAGATTGCCGCGTTTCACCCTCGCAGAAGGGGTTACCTTCCGCAAGACTCGTCTCTGTGGCTCTGCACTTGCGCCTATGCGCAAGTACGGCCGGGTGAATCTTGAAGATTCATCTCCGGCTCGATCCGTACCAAAATCCATGATTTGATTCATAGCTTTGGTAGATGGGTGTGACCCACTACGCTACCCTGTGAAGCCCGGACTTTCCTCCCCCACCGTAAAACGGGTGGAAGCGATCATCCAAGAAAACTCTTTCAAAGAACAAGAAAATACACGTCAAGATGCCGCTACGCTAAACTTTTTTGACCGAAAGTTCCATTTCTTTCAGCTGATTCTTGGCGAAATTGGCCCAAACCAAATCGGGGTAATCCTTGACCAGTTTCTTAAAAACCTTTTTGGCATCGGCCGTCTTTCCCATCGCCGCATAACTCTTTCCAATATAATATTGGGAAATGACCGCTAGATTTCCTTCCGGCTTTTCATTGAGGAAAGCCTTGTATTTCACAACGGCCTTTTCGTATTCCCCCTTATTGTAATAGCGCTCGGCTTCGGAGTAAGTGCCAAAATAATATTGTTCCGGCCCATGGAAAGTCTTCATCTTGGCGCAAGAGCTTAAACTGAGGGCGAGAATCAGAAGCCAAAAAATTTTCATAGGGGGAAGTTTACTTTCAGCTTGCTGTGAGGTCAAGAAAAAAAACCCCGGTCTCCGGAACCGATTTCAGGGGTTGGGTTCGTTCACCAAGGGAGGCGAAGGAGACCGGGGTTAAAAATGGGTTAAATAATGTAAACGACTTGTGCTCCGAGAGTCTGCTGATTGCTGTCCCCATCAAAGGCGATAGCATCATTGGACTTGTCAGCGCGGTATTCAAAACGCGTCAGCATATTGTCCGTTAATTTATATTCCGCTGTCAGCGTATGGCTGGAAAGCGTGTAATCGAGCGCGGTACGGAAAAGCTCATCCTGCTTGAAGATTTCCGCACGGTAAGTCGTGGCGAATTTATCCGTAAATTGATAACGGACATAGCCGGCATAGCTCTGCCAATCGGCGGTATTATTTTCTGTTCCGGTAGCATCCAGAACACGCGGTTGATAACCATGATTAAACTCGCCTTTGAGTGAAAGCTTGTCGGTCAGATTAACGCTGGCGACATGGCTCATCAAAAAGCGTTTCTTACTTGTTTGATCATTATTTTCAGCTCCGCTATAGAGGGAGTGGAACATATTGATTTTATCGAACAACGTATATCCAGCGCCAAATTCTAAGGTTTTGGCTTTGTTGTTGTCCACCACATTGTCCCAGCCATTGTTAAGTCCCGCATAAACATCCAATTTATCATTGAACATTTTGAAATTGGAACGGACACCCAAATGGAAAAAGGGAATGGCGAGCCCAAAAGCAAAGGAGCGTGAAATGTTCCAATTGTCCGCAGCTTCAATGACTTCAGCACCTGCTAAAGTCACAAAACGTCCGGCTTTGAGATTAATCGTGTCCGGAAGGATTTCATTTCCTTCAAAAGCACTGAGCGGCTGATTGTATTCTACATAGGCTTGCTGAATGGCGAATTCATCGCGGTCGGTTGAGGTATCATAATCGACCACTTCTGCATCTTCACCAATCATAATATCCGCCCGGAAACCGGCTCCACCCTCGGGATTGGCAATACGTTGAAAACTAAGTTCCACGAGGTTAAGCGTAAAGGAATCCTGATCGGTGTCGAAAATACGTCCGGTATTGGTCCCCGTGTTCTGAGCTCCGGCTGCCGTACGATGATCGGTGCCATCGTTTAAAGCCATGCTGTATTGAACGTCAACATAACCGCCCATATGAATATCATCCAGGGTTTTGACAAGTCCACTCGGATGTTCTTCGCCGGGAGGGATAATCATTGCGGCTGTGGATTCTTTGCCGGGTGTTGGGGTGATATGCCCTTTCATACTTTTCATTTCACTTTGAAGGGCCGAGACTACCCCTTTAAGTTCTTTAACTTCATTTTTAAGTGCGACAACTTCATTTTCATCTGCAAAGGCCGGAGTGATGATTCCAAAAGTAATCATCAAAACCGCCATCACGCTGCCAAAAAACATCGCAGCAAACTTTTTCATATTTCCTCCCTTTTTTAAATAATAGATTGTAACGATTGTTAATTTTTAGTTACAAATTCCGTGCCAATCTAATTTTTCCATTTTTACGAGGGCATATTAACAATTCGGCATTTCGAAAGCAAGACTTAAATTACATAAATGTAAATTAAAAGACAAAATTGAACTTTTTAGGGAAATAGGCGGTATGGGCCTGCCTGGATTTGAACCAGGGACCAAGCGATTATGAGTCGCCTGCTCTGAACCAAGCTGAGCTACAGGCCCACAGATAATTGAGCTCTGCCGAGCAATCTTTTAGGACAGGCCCGGAACAGAGTCTGAGATTCTTCGGCTTTCGGCCTCAGAATGACAAGTCATTGTGTTAATCGCTTAATTTAATGTCCAGGAAGTTTTTAAGCTTCCTGGAACGGGTAGGATGGCGAAGTTTGCGCAGGGCCTTGGCTTCAATCTGGCGGACACGTTCACGCGTCACGTTAAAGATCTGGCCGACCTCCTCAAGGGTCCGGGGATACCCATCGCCAATTCCGAAACGAAGGCGCAGCACTTTTTCTTCCCTTTCGGTTAAAGTCATCAGGACATCGTCCATCTGTTCCTTTAACATGCTGTAGGCCGTTGCATTGGCGGGAGACACGGCGGATTTATCTTCGATAAAATCCCCAAAGCTCGTGTCCCCTTCTTCACCGATCGGAGTTTGAAGGCTAATCGGCTCCTGAGCAATTTTTAAAATACCTTTCACTTTTTCCACGGGCATTTTCATGACTTGGGCGACTTCTTCGGGAGTCGGTTCGCGGCCGGTTTCCTGCACCAAGTGGCGTGAGGCACGGAAAAATTTATTGATGGTTTCAATCATATGGACTGGAATGCGGATCGTGCGCGCCTGATCGGCGATAGAACGCGTAATAGCTTGACGAATCCACCAAGTGGCATAGGTGGAAAATTTGTAGCCGCGTTTATATTCAAATTTATCCACGGCTTTCATGAGGCCGATATTCCCTTCTTGAATAAGATCGAGGAAGGAAAGTCCGCGATTCGTATATTTTTTTGCGATACTCACCACCAACCGCAGATTGGCCGCCACCAGATCTTTTTTAGCTTGGGAAAGTTCGCGCTCTTTTTTCTGAACTGCTTTTAAATGCTCGTGAACTTTTTTCTCAGGCTCTCCAAGCTCTTTGACAATTTGACGGTTTCTTTCCAGCAAAGCCCCGATTTTGCCGGAAACGGAACGGCGGCGATGTTTTTCAATTTGATCCCGGTTTGTTTTAAGCTCCACCAGTTTGAGGCGGAGATTCGCTAGGATTTGTTCCACAATGCCGATGTTAAGCTTGAACTGCATTAAAAGACCCACAAGGTCCGTGTTTTTGCGGGAGGCACGCAGTCTTCGAATTAATGTTTTGAGTTTGCGCTTAGTTAAATTGAGCTTCGATTCCTGCTCTTCGTCAATAATGGATTCCAGAGGAATTTCACCCGCAAGAATTTTGCGGGAAAGTTCGAGGACTTCATAACGCACGGCGCGTGTTTCATAAACCGCACGCGTTAAAGCTTCTTCAGCATCTTCAATCCTTTTGGCAAGATTGATTTCCTGTTCCCGGGTAAGCAGCGGAATCTGTCCCATTTGGCGAAGGTACATGCGCACCGGGTCATCCATGCGGACCCGCTCATATTCGGAAATAGCTTCTTTTTCTTCTTCTTCCGAGTCCTTACTCTTTTTACCGTCCGCATCGGAAACGGGTTCAAAGACTCCCTTGTCCGAAACCGGCTCGGTGCCGGCAGGCTTTCCTTGACTGTCAATTGGATGACTCAAAACCTCGATATTTTTTTCGGCGAGGGCCGTGATCACTTCTTCAGTTTTTTCCGCTGGAGTCGTGTCTTCGGGAAGAAATTTATGGACTTGCTGATAACTGACATAACCCTGTTTTTTTCCCAAAACCATCAGTTTTTCGATGACCTGAGGAATGGAAAATTGCTCCTTGGGCTTACCCTTTTCACCCTCTTTTTTTGAATGCGGTGCCGCAGTGGATTTGGAGTTCTTAGGAGGCGCTTTATGGGCAGTAAGAGTTTGAGCTTTTGCGGCTGGCTTTTTCATAAACGTGTAATTATACCGATTTCCTTTTAAGATTCCAGTAAAAGGTTTGCCTATTTTGGGGAGTCTAAAGCGCGGTCTTTGTCTTGCCGGATCCGGGCCAGGAGGTCCCTGTATTCGGAGGCAAGACGGTCCACCCCGGCCAAATCCTTTTCATGTTCCGCCTTAGCGACGAGGCGTCTAAGCTCTTCAAGGCGCTTCTCAAGCTGCCGGTTTTTGATCCTCGAGAGGCAATCTTTAAAGGCTTTCGATTTCTTCTCCGGCGTCCATTCCAAGGAGATGCAGGCAATAAGCCGTTCCTTCATTCCTTCATCTTCAAGACGGTTCAAAAGCTGGGACCAGCTGAGAGAAGAATTTTGCGCGTGAAGTGAAGAAAGCATTTTGAAAAGGCCGGAAAATTTTGAATCTTTGAAATCTGATTCTGTAAGTTCTCTCAGGGCACCGTCCCGGATTTCTATGTCCTCCATCATGAGGCTCAAAAGCAAGACCTCATCCTGAAAAAGAAAATCTGTTTTAGGCTGGCTCTTGGGAAGAGCCCCGGGAGTTCTTGAAGCCGCGGTAGATTTTTTCTGGAGTTTGGAGAATTCCGTTCTCAAACTTAATTCTTCCACCCCTAAAACTCCGGCAAGCCGCTTTAAATAACGGTCCAGCAAAACCGGATTTTTGACCTTGGTGAATGTCTCTAAAACCTCATTGGTGATTTTAACCAGGCCCAAGGATTGAGAGCTGTCATATCTGGACGATAAAATTTCAAGTTCATAATCAAAAAAATCGCGGGCTTCTTGAATGAGTTTTTTAAAAGCTTCGGCGCTTTCTTTTTTCAGAAAATCATCCGGATCATAACCTTTCGGCATGCGAACAACTTTAACATTCATGCCTCCTTCAAGAAAAACTTCCAGCCCACGAAGTGAAGCCATTTCCCCCGCTTGGTCGCCGTCATAAATGACAACCGCCTCATCCGCGAAACGTTTGAGAATTTGCACATGATCGGGCGTGAGTGCAGTGCCCAGAGTAGCCACCGTCGTGTGGAATCCTTTTTCATAAAGCCTCAAGAAATCCAGATAACCTTCGACGATAAAAATTTGAGGAAGATTGCGGTCGATGAATTTTTTGGCCAGATAAAGTCCGAAAAGTTCTTGGCGTTTATGAAAAACCGGCGTCTCCGGACTGTTGAGATATTTTGGTCCTTCCGAATTATCGATCAGCCTTCCGCCGAAAGCCACGGCCTTCCCTTGTAAATTGTGAATAGGAAAAAGAAGGCGCCCGCGAAAGGCGTCGTAAAACGGCCCTTTAGGAGAACGGTGGACCAAACCGGATTTCAAAAGCAAGGCTTCGGGAAATCCTTTTTTAGAAAGAAAGTCATAAAGCTGACGCCATTCGGCCGGGGCCCAGCCAATTTTAAATTCAGCGGCGAGCTTTTCATCAAATCCCCGTTTTTGCCAATATTCCCGGGCGGCCTTTCCTTCCTGAGGGTGGCAAAACCGCGCGTGATAAAAATCCTGCGCAAGCTGATTAATTTCATAAAGCTTTTCTTTTTCACTCGGCCCTTCGGAAGGATTCCGGCGTGAAGGTTCCGGCAAACGAATATGAGCGCGTTCAGCCAGCCGGCGGAGGGCCTCGGGAAAACTCAAATTTTCATAACGCATCAGAAAACTAAAAATATCTCCGCCCGCCTGACAGCCGAAACAGTGAAAAATTTGCTTCTCGGCATTCACGATAAAAGAAGGCGTTTTTTCCTGATGAAACGGACAAAGTCCCTTGAAATGCCTGCCGGTGCGTTTGATGGGAAGAACCTGGCTGACGATTTCCACAATATCGCTCGCACGTTGAACTTCTTCAACAATTTTATCTTCGTATCGCATAATTCAGGTCCTTCACTCGGCGAAGCAGTCCTTTAGGATCCTTCAGGATGACGATTTTGCTAAGCACTTTTATCCTTTCCAAGAAGTGTGTGCAGCGGATTGGCCATCACTTCATGAAGCTTAGGCGCAAGCTGGGCAACATATTCACCGGAATAGGACTGGCCTTTGGCATAGGACCGTTTGACCTGTTCATAAGGAAGAAGCAAAAGAAACTGTGAAAAAAAACTAAGAAAAATCAGCAACCGGACCACGCCGAAGGCCATTCCGCCCAAATGCCGGAGTGGAGGCGCCACATCGGCATGAAAGAGATTTTTAAAAAGGCTCGAAATCCAGCTGATGACAAACCATGCCAGCGGCGCCAAAACCATAAAACTTACTCCCTTTGCGGCATTCGCCGGAATGACGGCGGCATGACTGCGAATCAATTTCTCGATGAACTCCGCGTATTCAAATACTAGAAAATTAACGATTGCAACTTCAACAATGCCTCCCAATTCCTCCATCATCCCGTTTTTAAACCCCATCACCAGTCCAATCAGCACAAAAACCGCCGTCACCCAATCGACCCATTGAAAATGGCTGGCAAAAGACTGCCAAACAACACTGCGTGTCAAATGATCAAACCAGCGGAAAAGGAAATCAAACATGCGCGTTCTCCTTTAATTTTTTACCGAGGAAAATATCTCCCTGCAGGGTTAAAAGTTCTACCGGAAAAATTTTTCCGATATCCTCTTCGTTTCCTTCAAAATAAACCTTTAAATAATTAGGAGTAAGCCCCTGAATCAGCCCGCTATTTTCCAGCTTTTTTTCAACCAGCACCGGAAGGGTCTTGCCTTCATACCTTCGACGGATTTCATGTCCCAAATCTTCTCCAAGCCGAATCAACCGCTCTACGCGATCGCGAATGATTTGAGGCGCACAGTCATTGAGTTGAGCCGCGCGCGTTCCTTCTCTCCGGCTGTAAGGAAAAACATGGCATTTGAGCGGATTAATTTCTTTTAAAAGATCAACGGTGTTTTGAAAATGAATTTCTTCTTCGCCGGGGAAACCCGCCATCACATCCAGGGTCAGGGAAAAATCCGGCATCGCGGATTTAAGCCGGAAAATCAAATCGCGGTAAAAAGCCCGGGGATAACGCCGATTCATGAGTTTCAGGACCTCATCGTCTCCGCTTTGAAGAGGAATATGAAGATGGTGGCAGCATTGAGGAATATCGCGCAAAGCCTCGATTAATTCTTCTTTAACATCGGTGGGTTCAATTGAACTCAAACGCAGACGTTCAACTCCTTCAATTTTAGCGCAGGCTTCGAGTACATCCGGCAAACATAGTTTATTTTCTAAATCCAAACCATACGCGCCGAGCTGAATACCCGCAAAAACCATTTCACGATATCCGGAATCCGCTAGACGCTTCACTTCTTCGATAATATCGAAAAGGCCGCGGCTGCGCGAACGTCCGCGCACCAAAACGACTTTGCAGAAACTGCAGGCATGATTGCATCCGTCCTGAATTTTGACATAAGCGCGGCCATGGCCTTCCGTGTGTGAAATGACAAGCGGCGTAAATTGATGCCGCGGCAAATCAAATCCCACAACCTTGCTGTCATTGCGAGGAGTCCGCCATGATTTATTGGCGGACGACGAAGCAATCTCGGTCTCAAAACCGGGATTGCTTCGCAATGACAAGTCCAATGTTTCGTCTTGAGTCAATGGGCTCGCACAACTTACCATTAAATATTTTGCTATCTCAGCCTTGGCCTGATTGGAAAGGACTAGATCGACCTCAGGAATGGCTTCGATTTCGGCGCGATTTTTTTCCACATAACAGCCGGTCACAACAATTTTGGCACCAGGATGTTCACGGCGGGCACGGCGGATCCAATAACGGTTTGTTTTGTCCGCTTCGCCGGTGACCGTGCAGGTATTAATCACGACATAATCACAGGAGGGATTTTCTCCGGCATCTTCATAAATTCCGCTTTTTTCCAGGGCCTCGCGCATTCCTTGGGTTTCATATTGATTCACTTTGCAGCCCAAGGTGATGAAGCGTACTTTATTTTTCATAAATCAACCTCGTCATCCTGAGCGCAGCGAAGGATCTTGCGGGATTCTTCGGCCTTCGGCCTCAGAATGACGGTTTTTGGGGTAAAGCAGGCGCAAAGCCGAAATCACGGCCAAAAAAGCGGTGTCCGCTTTTAAAATATTTTCTCCGAGGCTTACGACATTGGCCGAAGCCGTTCTTCCCGAACGCACCGCCGCGATTTCACTTTCCGAAAACCCTCCCTCAGGGCCAAGAAACAAAGTGACCTTTTTGGGCGAGATTTTTTCCATGAGTTTAATCCAATTTTGAAAAGGCAGGGCTTCGGCACCGGGATGAAATAAGGCGACTTTTTCTTCTTTGGGAATTTCTTTGAGGATTTGTTCGAGCTTTTTCGGCTCAGAAATTTTCACCAGTTCGCAAGAGCCGGATTGTTTGACGGCTTCTCTGGCGATTTTGTTCCATCGCGCGAGGACCTTGGCGGAATTATCACGCGACATTTTGACCACCGTACGGCTGGTTTCCATCGGCCAAATTTCGTCAGCCCCAAGCTCCTGGGCCTTTTCGATCATCTCATCCATTTTGCCCCGCTGCGGCAGGGCCTGGCAAATCCGGATAAATAGAGAGGAAGAAGGCGCGGATGATTTTCCTTTTGCCGGGTTTTCACATTCCAGAATGGTCATGAGAGTTTTATCGTCCTCAGAAAAATTTTCGATGCGTGCTTCGACCTGTTTGCCGAAACCATCAGTGATCAAACAGCGGTCTCCGGGTTTGAGGCGCAAAATATGACGCAGATGATGGGTTTCGGAAGCTGGCAGCCATATTTTCCCTTTTTCGGTAGGGAGCGGATGAGGAAAAAAGAACCGGCGCAAACGCCTGGTTGGCTTCATGAAAAAATAAGAGAAGACTACTTCTTGGCTTTTGCTTCTTTGGGTTTTTCTTTACCGGCAGCCGGGGCTTGACCGGGCTGTCCGGGCTGGCCTTCCTGCTTCGGCTTTTTACTGCGGATAAGATTGGCCGCTTGGGGTCCCTTTTCCCCTTGAACAATATCAAAAGTTACTTCTTCGTTCTCGTCCAGGGTTTTGTATTTATCTCCCTGAATGGCGGAGTAATGAATAAAAATATCCGGGCCGCCCCCTTCTTTTTCAATAAATCCGAATCCTTTGACATTGGAAAACCATTTCACTTTTCCTTTTTCCGGCATGCCCTATCCCCCTGATTATTTTACTTTTTGCTTTAAAATTAAACCCGGCTTAAAAACGACCACTTTTTTTTCCGGGACGGAAACTTCTTCGCCGGTACGGGGGTTGCGCCCCAGACGGCCGCGGCGGTTTTTTACCTTAAAAACGCCGAAATTTCTTAATTCTACGGTTTCACCACGTTCCAAACTTTCAACGATTACATCGAGAGTGCGCTGGACGATTTTTTTGACGTCGATTTGAGTCAGGTTGGTTTCGTTGGAAACCTTCATGACAATATCTTTCTTCGTCACCGTCTTCACCTCCTCAGGCATATTCATAGGCATTTGTCCTCGCTGGTTGGGAGGGAAAAGTCCTAACCTTTCCAAAATGAACTACTTATGTTTAGAGTCGCAGGTAAATTAGCAAGAGATTTAGGGCTTGTCAAGAATATTTTTGTTATAACTTATGTAGTACGAGGGAGTTAGTAGGATTAGCGGATTTTGACCGAGGTTTCGCCGACCAACTGTTCCAGCGCTTCGAAGAGCTGGTCCGAGGATTCTACTCTCAAATCCTCCCCGGAATGCATGACCACGC
Source organism: Candidatus Omnitrophota bacterium (assembly GCA_016196555.1). Taxonomy (GTDB): domain Bacteria; phylum Omnitrophota; class Omnitrophia; order Omnitrophales; family Aquincolibacteriaceae; genus JACPXK01. Next base: position 10,999 of record JACPXL010000067.1, read on the forward strand.
TCTTGCCATTAGGATCTTTAAAGGTGAGATAAACCGGGGTGGAGCCCTTGTGAGTCTGAAGAACTTGGCGTATGTCCTTCAAAATTTGGGGATCGAGGCCGGTCGTACGTAAGTCAATGGAAATCAAGCGGGTAAAGCGCTTTTTCACATCATCAAGCGCCACCACTTCCTCGGCCAGAATTTTAGGAACATCGTCCCGCAAATTGATTTTTCCGCGGACAAAGACCCCGGAATCTTTTTTAAGAAGAGCCTGGCCGGTTTTATAAATTTCCGGGAATGCCACGACCTCACAGGAACCGCTCAAGTCCTGCAAAGTGATAAAAGCCATTTTGTCACCTTTTTTGGTAACAATTTCCTTAATATTATCAATCATCCCGCCAATCGTGACTTCCTGCTGATCGCGGAATTCACTCAGCGTGTCCGTAGCGGCGGTCGCGTAGTTTTTGAGAATTTTGGCATAGCGGGAAAGCGGATGTGAAGTCACATAAAAACCGGTCAATTCCCTTTCATAAGAAAGCCTTTGGCCTTCCGGCCATTCCGGGATATTGGGAATTTCATGATGGTCTTCGGAAAACCCGGCCGGCGTCGAAGCTCCTCCAGCAAAAAACGAAAGCTGCCCGCGGCCGCGATCATGCTGCAAATTGGCCCCTACTTCCAAGGCGCGGTCAATCATGGCCATCAGCTGAGAGCGGTAGAGTTTGAATTCGTCAAAAGCGCCGCATTTAATCATGCTTTCAAGGACTTTACGATTGCATACCCGTAAATCAACCCGTTTGGTGAAATCAAAAAACGATTTGAAAGGACCGTCTTTTTTTCTTTCCGCCGCAATGGATTCAATGGCCGTGCTTCCGACATTTTTCACGGCATTCAGCCCGAAGCGAATATGGTCTCCCGCACAGGTAAATTCCGCCATGCTTTCGTTGACTGAGGGCGGCAGCACCTGAATTCCCATTTTTTTGCATTCTTCAATATAACGCACGACCTTGTCCGTATTGCCCATTTCTGAAGTCAGAAGCGCCGTCATGAATTCCAGCGGATAATGGGCCTTGAGATAGGCGGTTTGATAAGAAATAAAGGCGTAGGCCGTGGAATGGGATTTGTTAAATCCATATCCGGAAAAATAATCAATCAGATTCCAGATTTTTTCGGCAGGCAAGCGTAAACCCGGCAAGTGCGCTGACAATTTGCATGACTTGTTCTTGATAAAGAATAACCCCATAGGTTTCTTTTAGAATAGGTTCCAGGGCCGGATGATCATATTTAATGGAAGAAGTATTGTGCATGCGCTGAATAAAATCATCGACCATGCCGCTGCCCAGAGGGCCCGGACGAAAAATGGCGAGAAGCGCCACGAGATGATCGAAGCAATTGGGCCTCATCTTGCGCAGCAAATCGCGCATGCCCGAACTTTCCAGTTGGAACACTCCGGCCGATTCTGAGCGCCCCAGCATGGCGTAAGCATCTGCATCATCCAGAGACAGGCCGCGCACATCGATATCGATATTTTGGGTTCTTTTCACAATTTTGACGGTTTGCTCAATCATGGTCAGAGTTTTAAGCCCAAGAAAATCCATTTTGAGAAGACCGATTTTTTCCAGGTCTTTCATAGA
>JACPXL010000075.1 GCA_016196555.1 Candidatus Omnitrophota bacterium
CAAAAATGGCGGTATACGCGGTTATACTCATGTCGGAGATCATTTGCGAATCGGCGCCACGGCCATTGAGGAACAGCGCCAGAATGTGGATTATGATTTACGCGGTGTGGATGCTGTTTTGAAACTCGGGCGCAATTCCAGGATTTCCGCCGAATATGCAGAAGCAAAGCATCAGCAGGTCAATCAATCGGTTTCCTATAACGGAGGTTTGAGTTTCCGAAATAACACCCTTTTGCCCGGCCGTCGTCCGCGCGAGGGGGCTTTTGTCATTAAAGCGGAAACAAAACCCATGAAGAATCTTGAAACCAGCGGTTATATTCAGGAAGTGCAGGCGGGTTTTTCCAATGAACATATTAAGAGCCAAGAAGGACTGGCTAAGCACGGTTTGGCCGCCCGCTACAAAATTACCGACGATTTGAGCGTGCGGTATCGCTACGATTCAAATTCGCTCGGCGATCATCTCCGGCCGCTTCTTGAGCACAATGTGCAGGCCACTTTTGACCGTTCTAAAACTCATGTGGGACAAATTACTTATGATGACAGCCAATGGCTGCTGCAAGCCGAATACATGCATCAAAACACCATTCTGAACGAACCCAATGCAAGCATAGACAGTTTGTATTCCGCTTTTCCTTTTGAAAATGTTCTGGCCGGCAAAGTCGGTTATCACTTAAATGAACGTCTGCTTCCCTATGCCAAAGTGCAAACGACGGTAGAAGGAAAACCGAATCATCAATTCGGCGGCGGTGTGCGCTATCAAGTGGCCAAAGACATGTTTGCTTATATGGAAGAGATGATCGGAAATTTCGGAGACTCCACGTATTTAGGATTTGAAAAAATGCATGACCCGCGCTCGCGCAGTTATGCCAATGTCCGTATGTTTGACCGCGGCATTGGGCATTCGACTTTGTCCACGACCATCGGCAGTTCTTATGCCTTTACGGAAAAGTCCCGGGTTTATTCAGAACGTGAAAATTCCACTTATCACGGCACCGAAGGCTATGCGGATATTCTTGGGTATGAAGGCAAGTTGGGAGACCATTGGGACTATGATGCGAAATTTGCCAGAAGGCATTTGGATGATGACCGCACCGTCACGCTGGATGACGAAGCCGAGGCATCCCTTTTAAGAAGCAACAGTTCCAACACGATTTCTGGGGCCCTGGGTTATGCCAATGGGAAAAAACTCCGGGCCCGCACCAGTTTGGAGTACCGGCATGATCAGGATGTTCGCAGACTTTCTCAATGGGTGATTCGCGATTCCGTGGAATATCAAGTCAATCAGGATTTGAGTTTTCTCGGCCGTCTTGATTTCGGCTGGTCCCGGTTTATGGACCCGGATGATACTCCTGCAGGTTTTGCGGAATTCAGCACGGGATTTGCGTACCGGCCGGTGGATTTTGACCGTTTCAACGCCCTCATGCGCTATACCTATGATAAAAATATTGCCAATGATTTGCAGTTTCAAACTCAGCTTTTCTCCGCCATTCCGACGGATGAGACTTCCCATATTGTTGCGATTGATTTGGCCTATGATCTTTTTAAGCATTTGGGGATTGTGGAGAAGGTGGCTTTCAAGCGCGGAATTTTTGACACGCCGGCGGCCGATCCGGTGCGAATCAATCAATTCCTTTGGGGGCATCGCTTCAATTATCACATTACCCGGAAATGGGACATCGCGGCCGAATATCACATCTTGCTTCAGTCGAAGGCGGCGGACAATTTTAAACACGGATTCCTTACCGAGGTGGACCGTGAACTTTATGATTACGTCCGGCTTGGTTTAGGTTATAATTTTTCAGATTTTGACGATGATTTACGTAGCGCGAATGACTATGACAGCCATGGGCCGTATGTCCGGCTTAGCGGAAAATTTTAATTAGCCTTGGAGGAATCAATGAAACGTTTTAATCCTGTATGGATGTTGATCGTAATGGCCGCTTTGTCTGTGCTCCCGGGCTGCTTTTCTCCCGGTTTTCAGCAGGCGGTTCTGTACAAATACGATAAAGTCCTTACCTATGATTTGTCTTATGACCTGGTCTATTTGCGCACCCTGGAAGCCGTGGAAAATCTTGCCGGCTGGGAACTTGAAGAAACCGAAAAGGAAAAGGGAGTTATCCGGGTGCGCAATACCGATTATAAGAAAATCGGAGATTTTGATCAGCAGCTTGTCACGCTTGAAATTGCGCGTGTCTCAGCAAATCAGACCACCATACGGCTTGCCGAGGACTCCCAGCATGTGATTGGGGCCGATAAATTGTTGGATGTGATTGGCCTATTCCTGGACAAAGAATCTTAATTTCCAGCCTGCAGTAATTTTCTATGGACGCGATTATCCTTCAAGGGGTAAAAACCCACAATCTCAAGAATTTTGACCTCATCCTCAATCATCGCAAGCTCTATGTGGTGACGGGGGTCTCGGGCTCCGGCAAATCTTCGCTGGCTTTCGACACTCTTTATGCGGAGGGCCAGCGCCGTTATGTGGAATCCCTTTCCGCCTATGCGCGGCAATTTTTAGAACGCATGGAAAAACCGGACGTGGGATTTGTGGCGGGAATTCCGCCGGCCATCGCGCTCGAAGCCAAAAATGTTGTCACAAATGCGCGCTCCACGGTGGGGACGCAAACGGAAATTAATGATTATCTGCGGGTTTTCTTCAGCCGTATCGGCCGCACTTTTTGTCCGGACTGCGGGACCGAAGTCCAAGCCAATCATCCCGAGAGCGTGGCCAATCTCCTTTCAAAATCCTATGAAAATCAGGAAGTCCTCATCCTTTTTTCTGTTTCTATCGGCCGGGAAGGCAAACGTTATCTCAAAGATTTTCTGTCGGAACTTGAACGGCAGGGTTTCACCGAGTTTTATTTTGAAAACAAAATTATTAATGCAGAAAATTTAGTCACGTCATTGCGAGGTGAATTGTCATCCCCGAATGTTTTAATCGGGGATCCCTCTTCAGATTCCCGCCAACCCCACAAGGGGGCTGTTTCACCGAAGCGTGCGGGAATGACAGGACAAGGAAATGAAATCTTGGTCTCCGCCGATCGTTTGATCATCAGCCAAAAGAATAAAAAACGCCTGACGGACTCGCTGGAACTCGCTTTTCGTTATGGCCATGGCAAAATCCAAACTGCCGCCGGCGGAAAACAGCTGCAATTTTCGGAAGGCCTAAGCTGTTTTTCCTGCGGCCGTACCTTTCGCGAGCCCCTCCCCAATATGTTTTCCTTTAATAGCCCGCTTGGTGCTTGTCCGGAATGCCAGGGATTCGGGCGAGTCATTACGCTGGATTGGGACCTTGTGATTCCGGATAAAAACCGTTCCTTGGCAGGCGGGGTGATTGAACCCTGGACTAAACCGGGCTCTGCCTGGGAATTTAAACACCTTTTGAAATTTTGCGAAGGAAAAAGAATTCCTCTTCATAAACCTTGGAAAGATTTGTCCGAGGACCAGCGGGAAATGGTCCTTTTTGGCGTTGAAGGGGACGATTATTTTTCCGTGCAGGATTTTTTCAAACACCTGGAAAAGAAAACTTATAAAATGCATGTGCGTATTTTTCTCGCGAAATACCGCCAGTTTGTCCCGTGTACGGTTTGCGGCGAGACGCGCCTTAAGGCGGAGGCCCTTTGGGTAAAAATCGCCGGCAAAAATATTTATGACTATCAAAGCATGACGATTGACCAGCTGCACGATTTTCTTGAACACATCCAATTTGCGGAGGGAGAACGTGAACGTGTCGAGCCGGTTTATCTTGAAATGCAGAGGCGCGTGCGGTTTTTAAAAGAAGTGGGGCTTGGTTATTTGTCGCTCGCACGGCTTTCACGCACGCTTTCCGGCGGTGAAATCCAGCGTATCAATTTAGCTTCTTCCCTCGGTTCGGCGCTGGTGGACACACTTTATGTTTTGGATGAGCCGAGTATCGGTTTGCATGAAAGGGACAATGATCTTTTGATCCGCCTTCTTAAAGAATTGCGCGATCTTGGCAATACCGTTGTAGTGGTGGAGCATGACCGCTCCATGATTGAGGCGGCGGATGAAGTGATTGACCTCGGGCCGCTCGGCGGCGAGCGCGGCGGCGAAATTATTTTTCAGGGGCCGATCGCGGATTTGCGTCAATCCCTCGAATCCCTGACGGGGCAGTATTTGTCCGGCAGACTCGAGGTCAAACGGCGTCCGGCGCAGGCCATGAAAAAAAAGGGCGCGATTTTCATTCGCGGCGCGGCGGAACATAATTTAAAAAATATTGATGTGGAAATTCCTCTGGGCGAGCTTGTGGCCATTACCGGCGTTTCGGGTTCCGGCAAGAGCACGCTTCTTTATGAAATTGTTTATCATCACTTTCTGCGCGCCAAAGGCCGGCCGGTGCAGGACCTCGGCAAAGTCAAATCCATTTCCGGCTTTGAAACCATCGATGATGTAGTGCTGGTAGACCAATCTCCGATGGGCCGGACCCCGCGCTCCAATCCCGTGACTTATCTGAAGGCCTTTGACGAAATCCGTAAAATTTTCGCGCGCACTCGGGAGGCCAAGCGGCAAGGTTTTGGACCGGGCCATTTTTCCTTTAATGTGGACGGCGGCCGCTGCCCCGTCTGCAAAGGGGACGGGCGCATCAAAGTGGAAATGCATTTTCTGGCGGATGTGTATGTCCCGTGTGAAGAATGCCAGGGGAAGCGGTTTAAACCCGAAATTCTAGATATTGATTATGAAGGAAAAAATCTTGATGATGTGCTGAAGCTGACCGTTTCCGAGGCCGCTCAATTTTTTGCGGCCTATGAAACCTTACGCGACAAACTTTTGCTTCTGGAAAGGGTCGGACTTGGTTATCTTGCGCTCGGTCAGTCCGCCATGACGCTTTCGGGCGGCGAATCCCAGCGTATCAAACTGGCCTGGGAAATTTCGGAAAGGCGTGCGCGCCATCTTCTTTATCTTTTTGACGAACCCACCACGGGCCTTCATTATCACGATATTCATTATTTAATGGAAGTTTTTGAGGAGCTTTTATCGCGCGGACATTCTCTGGTGGTGATTGAACATAATATGGAAGTGATACGGTCCGCGGACACCATTATTGATCTTGGGCCGGAAGGAGGAGAAGGCGGCGGGCAGGTTGTCTATGCGGGGCCGCGCGAGGGCATTTTAAAATGCCCTAACTCCTACACTGGTAAGTATTTAGCAAAGTATCTAAAAAAGCCCGGGCAGTCCTGCCGCGTTTGATCTTTATTCAGGAAGCGTGTACCCTTTAATGTCTTGGAGTGCAAAAGCTAAAATGACCCATAAATCGGAGTTTAAAAAGCCAGCCATTTTCCTTCTTTTAATCCTGTGTTTTATGCTGCATGCGGGGACCCTACGCAAAAATGAAGACCCTATTTTAAAAACTCAAACGAATCCGATTCTTCATAAGCAGAAAATGGAAGAAATCAAGGACGGCGAAAAAGGCGCGCCGGCCCCGACCTGGAAATTATATCCCAAGGAAAAGTTTTTGGCTGAGGCGCCGGTGGCGGAAGACAAAAAAGAACAAACTCCAGAACCTTCCGACCGCATTCCTGTTGCCGAAGAGCCTATTCCCGAAAATCTGGAGGGGGTTACGGAGCTGTCCTCGGAACCTTCTTTGGATGAAAATGAAAAAAGTCAGGAAGAGGATTGGTGGCTTGAAGAGGAAGATTCATCCCCATCAAATGACCTTCAGAAAGAAGACCAACAAGCCGAAACGCTTTGACATAGGCCTCACGCCGGATGGAGGATTGACAAGGCTTTTGTATTCAGGGTATAGTGAACTAGCTCATTAATATTAAATGTTTTTAAGTTGTTATGATTCCATAAGATCGGAGTATTGAATGAATCCCTACAGACGTATTAAAATGCATTTGCTCAATTACCGGGCCAAGATTCTAATCACCCTCGGAATTATCATTCTCATTATCCTTTCGGTTTGGGGAATGATGTCCCTCGAAAGTTATTACCGCAATATTACGCTCGCCCAAATGCCTATTACCATCCTTCTCGGAATGGTCCACGCCGTAGTGTTTGTTTATATGTATATGGCGGTTTTTCGCGGTGGATTCAGCAAAATGGACAAAAAAGATGTCAAAGGTAAAGATGTGAACATTCGTTTTTCGGATGTGATTGGAATTGATGAAGCCAAAGAAGAGTGCTGGGAAGTGGTCCAGTTAATTAAAGACCATGCCAAACTGAAAAAAATCGGCGGAAAAATTCTGCGCGGGATTTTGATGATCGGCCCTCCGGGATGCGGAAAAACGTATCTCGCGAAAGCCATTGCCACAGAAGCCGGCCTTCCTTTTCTTTCCATGGCGGCCAGCGAATTCGTGGAAATTTTTGTCGGGGTCGGAGCTTCACGCGTGCGCCAGCTTTTTTCCAAAGCCAAATCGCTTGCTTATGGTTTCGGCGGTTGTGTGATTTTTATCGACGAATTAGACGCGATGGGACGTAACCGTGTTTTTAATCAATTCGGCGGCGGTTCCGAAACGAACTCCACGCAAAACCAGCTTCTTGTGGAAATGGATGGCTTAGTTTCCGGAAAAGGTGAAAACGTCATTATCATCGGCGCCACCAACGCGGGAGAAGAAGTGCTTGATCCCGCGCTTCTTAGGCCCGGACGTTTTGACCGCAAAGTCTATATCACTAAACCCGGTCTTGACGGGCGTAATGATCTTTTTAAATATTATCTGAGCAAAGTCAAATATGACTCTTCGATCGATACGAAACGCCTTGCCCGTAAAGCGGTGGGGAAAAGTCCGGCTGATATTGAAAATATTGTGAAAGAATCTGCCTTGATCGCAACCCGCAATGGTAAAGAAGTCATTAGTTTAAAAGAACTCTCAGAAGCGATTGAGCGCATTGAGCTCGGGGTTAAAAACCGCATCAAAATGACGGACCGTGAAAAGGAAATGACGGCGTTTCATGAAACCGGGCATTTGATCGTCGGTTATCTGATTCATCCGCGCAATGACGTGTTCAAGGCCTCAATTATCCCAAGAAAAGGAACGCTCGGCGTGGTGCATCCTCAAGCCGTGGAAGAATGGTTTTCTCAGGACAAGGAAGTGCTTCTTGCCGATATCAAAAGTTATTTGGCCGGTTATGTTGCCGAAAAAATAAAATATGGTGTGACGACGACGGGAGTGGCGAGTGATTTTAAAGGCGCCATGCTGATTGCTCATAATATGGTATGGAGACTCGGAATGGGTCCTTCCGGACTGGTGGGAGATTATACGGCGATTCCGGAAAATGAAATTTCCGAGGAAACCAAAAACCGTCTTAACTCTGATGCCGACAAAATTATTAAAGAATGTCTCAAAGACGTGGAAGATCTTTTGCGCAAAGAAAACGAACTTTTTGAGCGTTTTGGACATGAACTTCTGGTGAGACAAGAGCTCGAATATGATGAAATCGAGGCCATTTTTGCCGAATACGGCAAAGCCAATCCGCGTCATTTTAAATTGGGACTGGAGGGGAATTCAGGGGCACCGCCCAAACCAGCAGACGACAATGCTTGAGCGGTTTGTCATTCCATATGAAAAAGAATTTTCTGATCGTTTTTCTTGGACTTTTGTTTTTACTGCCGCTTGCAGGATGCGGTGCCAATAAATCTTCTTACCCTGAAGCCCGCCTTAAAGACGCTCTTCTCGAAATTTGCCGCAAAGAATACGGTATTGAAAAAATCGACGTAAAAATCGTCGGCAACACCATCGGCGTTTATCTTCCGCTGGAAAAACTTTTTGCGGCGGATGATTTTAAAAACGCGGTGGAAACCGGCAAAATCAGGAATCTCGAGACCCTTTTCGAGCCTTCACCCGAAGCCCTGGAAAAAGTGGAGGACGTTCTCTTTTCCATTTCCCGCGTGATTCTCAGCACGGACAAACCGCTGGATTTTTATGTTCTTCAAGCCACTGACATTACCAAAACCGGTCTTGAGCTTGTCCTCACCGGTTATGTGAACGATGTGAAGCGCGTGCGCGTCTGGGACATTTCACGCAATGAATACCGCAAGCGGGTGATTCATGAAATGCGGCTCAATCGTGCCGTGGTCTGGCACCGCCCCGTGCGCCAATTTTTCGAAGATATGGAGGTCCTTCATCCCGACGAAATCAGGAAAAAATATTTTCGTACTTCTCCCAGCGCAGAAATGGACACCAAGACCTATCTCGACCATTTGATCGGCGTCCCGATGAAATATTGGGACTCCACCTGGGACATTCTCAAAATTAACAGTGTTCCGCTGCAAAAAGACCAAATTTTGATTTACACCAAGGTGCGCCCGAAAAGTTTGGAAGAACTTCTCGGCCCAAAGCATGATTTGGAATACCTTTTTATTCTTGAGCTGCGCGGCGAAAAATGGAATATTTCGAAAATTATTCCTTTTCAATATGTGGACGATCACGGCACTCCGCGCGAAATTGATTTTCCCCATGACCTGCCGATTGAAAAAGTCATGCAGAATCCCGAAGAGGAATTTGACATAGCAGAAGTCAAGCTGGGGCCTTTTTTGGCCAAGCAATTGACGCGCCGGGTCCAGGGGATGGCTTCGGCCGATGAAAGAATTCAAAATACTTTCCGCGACATCAAATTGGAATTTACTTATCATGAGGATTCGGAAAAACCCTTTTTCTCGCTGGACCTCGAAACTATTTTGCGTGATTTTAATCACTATCAGCAGAATTCCATCGCGCTTCATGAAGATATGATCTATTTTTTGAATATGGCCTCGCGCGAATTCGTGACCGTCCTTCGCAGCTATTCTTTCAGTGATTATCAATATCTGAGCCTGAATCTTGTTCAGGAACCGGCGCCGCATATTCTTGGCCGGGACGATTTGGAGCTTTTCCGCCGCGGCAAGCTGGAGCTCATCTCCCTTCTCTCCGTCCCCAAAGTCTGAGGAGCCTTATGGAAACCTTAACCGCGAGACAGCAATCCATTTTAAACCGGGTGATCGACACTCATATCCAGACCGGCCAGCCCGTCGGGTCCCGCACCATTACCGAAGGATATCGGGAAAATTACCGCACTTCTTTTTCGCCGGCCACTGTCCGGGGCGAAATGGGGCTTTTGGAAGAACAGGGTTATTTGACCCATCCTCACACTTCTTCAGGGCGCATTCCGACGGACCGCGGCTACCGCTATTATGTGGACCATGACCTTCAATATGAAAATCTGCCGCAGCATATTTTCCGCGAACTTACCGGCCGACCTTTGACGGTTTCCGAGGAATTGGATTTTTTTCTGGAACGTGTTTCTAAAGCACTTTCTTCCTGGTCCCAGGAAATGGGCCTGATTCTCATGATTGACGAATCCTCAAATCCCAGGATTTTTTTGCAAGGCTCCGCGCGTATTTTGGAAAAACCCGAATTTCAAGACGTCAAAAAAGCCCGCAATCTTTTTGAAATGTTGGAAGAAAAAAAAGCCGTTGCCAACTGGCTTTCCCGGCGCACAGCCGATGAAAAAATTTCCGTCTCGATCGGCCGCGAAAACGAATCCGAGGCCATGAATGACTGCGCAGTGGTGGCCATGCCCTGCAGAATTCATAGGCGATGGGCCGGGGCCGTGGCGGTGCTCGGGCCAAGACGCATGCGTTATGCGCGCACGCTGCCTTTGGTGGCCAGCATGGCAAAACTGGTTGAAGAAATGTTTGATCAAAGGAGTTTAGAGTCATGAGTGAAGACGAAGTCCGGATCCCGCGCGAGGAATACGAAAAAGAACAGGCCAAACTCAAAGAGCTTGAAGCGCTGAAGGACCAGCTGCTGCGTTCCGCCGCGGATTTTGAAAATGCCAAAAAGCGGCTCGCCCGGGAACGGGATGAGTTTATCCGTTACAGCCAGGAAAATTTGATCAAGAGCCTTCTTCCCATTCTCGATAATTTTGAGCGGGCCATGGCCCATGCCGCTCCGGGGGGCGCGGATATTCCGCCTTCCTTAAAAGGGGTCCTGACGGGAATCGAAATGGTACGTAAACAATTGCTCGAAATTTTAAAAGGGCAGGGCTTGGAGCGAATTGACGCTCTGAAACATCCCTTTGACCCTCATCGCCATGAGGCCGTGGCTTACAGCCATGAGCCCGGAAAACCCGATGAAGTGGTGGAAGAAATCGAGCCCGGCTATCTTCTGCATGGGCGGCTCTTGCGTGCCGCTAAAGTTAAAATCCGAGTTCCTGCCGAACATTCCTCAAAAAAAACCCCCGCCGCTTCTGACGAAAAAGAAGAAGAGATCACCTAAACGGGTCCTTACCTCATTCTATGGCCACTCACAAACGCGATTATTATGAAATATTGAGTGTTACCCGGACCGCAAGCGGCGAGGAAATCAAAAAATCTTATCGCAAACTTGCCCTGCAATATCATCCTGATCGCAATCCCGGCGATAAAAAAGCAGAGGACAGTTTTAAAGAAGCGGCCGAGGCCTACGCTGTTTTGAGTGATCCGGAAAAACGCGCTCAATACGATCAATTCGGTCATTCTCTCGGAGGACGCGGTTTCGAAGGTTTTGAGGGGTTTGCGGAAAATTTTTCCGGATTCGGGGATATTTTTGGAGATTTGTTCGAGGATTTTTTTGGCGGAAGTTCCGCGCGCGGCCGCGGCGGGGTGCGGCCCAGACGGGGAGCGGACCTTCAAGTGACGCTTGAAATAACCTTGGAAGATGTTCTGGCCGGGTATGAAACGAAAATTGAACTTTCACGCCGGGAAACCTGCGGCGAATGTAAAGGCAGCCGTGCGGAACCCGGTTCCAAAAAAACATCTTGTACGGATTGCGGAGGACGGGGAGAGGTGCGCGTTTCTCAGGGATTTTTTACATTGAGACGGACTTGTCCGAGATGCCGTGGCGAGGGCGAGAGAATTGAAAAGCCCTGCCACCGGTGTAAAGGAGAAGGTTTGGTGCGCGAAAAGCGTTCGCTCAAAATCAAAATTCCTCCCGGCATTGACGAAGCTTCCAGACTGCGTTTGACCGGCGAAGGGGAAAGCGGTGAGAGCGGGGGACCGCGCGGGGATTTGTATGTCAACGTTGATATCAAATCGCACTCCATTTTTGAACGCCGCGGAAATGAAATTTACTGTGAAATGCTGATTCCCTTTACCCTGGCTGTGTTGGGAGGAGAAATTCCTATTCCGACTTTGGACGGAAAAGAGTCTCTTAAAATTCCGGCCGGGACTCCCGCCGGCAAAGTTTTTCAGATCAAAGGCAAAGGATTGCCGGCCCTGGAACGTCCGTCCGTACGCGGGGATGAGCTGATCCGTGTGGACATTGAAATCCCGGCGAAACTCAGCGAGACAGAACGGAAACTTCTTCAGGAATTCGCCAAGACGCGCGGCGAAAAAGTCCAAACCAAGAAAAAAGGCCTGTTCGAACAATTTAAGGAATCTCTTTAACAATGCACCGCAAACTTTTTCGTCTGCTCTTATGGGCCTTCTTTTTTTTCTACAATCTAGTCCTTGTCCGCTCATCGCTTCTTCCTTACGATGAAATGCCTCCGTCAATACGCGACGTTAATGGATTTTTAATGCACTCGGTTGGTTATTTCTTTCTTTTTATTTTGACCCATATCGTTTTCGAATTTCCCAGTCCCGGCAAAATAAAGTCCCGGGCTTTTATTTTAAGCGCTTGCTGGTGTTTGGGGATGGGGGTCTTACTCGAATGGGCCCAGACTTTTGTACCAGGCCGCTCAGCCCAGCTGGAGGATGTGCTGGCCAATCTCACCGGAATTGCATTGGCAGCCGGGCTCCTTAAATATCTAAAAAAACAGGCGGTCAAAACATGAAGCATTTTGATTATGAATTCCGTGTCCGCTACGGCGATACGGACAAAATGGGGATTAGTTATTACGCCAATTATTTTGTCTGGTTTGAAGCGGCCCGCACCGAATATTTCCGTGCGTTAGGTTTGCCTTACACGGTTTGTGAAGAAAAAGGATACTTCCTGCCGGTGGTGGAAACCAGCGCAAAATACCTTGCTCCTTCCACCTATGACGATCTCCTCATTGTGCGCACGAGTGTGGCCGAACTCCGGCAAAGCTCAATGCGTTTTGAATACCAGGTTTTCAAAAAAGAAGACCAGTCCAAGGCCTATCCAATTTTGTGCACGGGATTTTCCGTGCATGTCTTTGTGGACCGCAATATGCGGCCCTGCCGCATGCCGGAAGAAATCCGCGGTATCGTGACCGAACACCGGCTGCTCTGATCCACTTTTCCTTCACTTTCTTTTTGACCCTGCCGATAATCCATGCTAAAGTAAAAATCGTTTAACCGAGGATTTTCATGGCCAATACGAAATTTCGCGTGAGTGTTTTGGGCGATGGGGGCTGGGGGACCGCGCTGGCTGTCGTCAATGCCCGCCGTCACAATGAAGTTTTGCTTTGGTCTGCGTTTCCGGATTATGCCAAAGTTCTCTCCGAAAAGCGCGAGAACATCAAATTCCTGCCCGGTGTCAAACTCGATCCTAAAATTAAAATTTCATCCGATTTAAATGAAGCAGTGGAATTCGGCCAAATCCTTGTGCTGGCCATTCCGACCCAGTTTATCCGCAATGTCCTTCATAAACTCAAAGATTGCAAACTTACCAATAAAACCTTGGTCAGCGTGGCCAAAGGGATTGAAAAAAATACCTGCCTGAGACCTTCGGAAATTATCACATCCATTATCGGAGACAAAGCACCTATTGTGATTTTGTCCGGGCCTTCGCATGCCGAAGAAGTGGCCCGCAATATTCCCACGCTTGTCGTTGCGGCCTCACGGGATGAAAAAGCGGCGGCGCTTGTGCAGCAGGCTTTTATGGACACTTATTTCCGGATTTATGTGCAGACGGACGTGGTCGGTGTGGAGCTCGGCGGCGCGCTCAAAAATGTGGTGGCCATTGCTGCGGGCGTTTGTGACGGACTTAAATTCGGCGACAATTCTAAATCAGGGCTTATTACGCGCGGACTTTTCGAAATGACGCGCCTCGGTATCAAGCTTGGCGCCAATCCGAATACTTTTTTTGGACTTTCCGGGCTGGGCGATTTGGTCACGACTTGTTTTTCTAAACATGGCCGCAATCTCCGCGTGGGAAGGGAACTGGGCGAAGGCAAAAAAATCAAAGATATTCTCGCCGGCATGGAAATGGTGGCCGAAGGAGTGGATTCAGCGCAGAGCGTCCATCAATTATGCAAAAAAGTGGGCGTGGACCTGGCGATTGTGGGCGAAGTTTACAATATTCTTTTTGAAGGCAAAGATGCGCGTCAGGCCGTGATCGATCTCTTGAGCCGTGACGCACGCGAAGAGTGGAAGCAATACTAATTTTAAATTTCAGGGGGAGGAGGTAACACAATGAACAAGGCACAGCTCGCAAGTGAAATTGCCAAAAAGACAAAGCTTTCAAAGGCTAAATCATGGGAGGCCTTAAACGCAACGGTTGATGCGATTAAAGGTTCACTCAAGAAAGGCCAGAAAGTTTCTCTCGTAGGATTCGGGAGTTTTTTGGTGAAGAACCGGAAGGCCCGCACAGGCCGTAATCCGAAAACCGGAGAAACGATTCAGATCAAGGCCCGCAAGGTCCCGGCTTTCAGCGCAGGCGCTGAATTTAAGAATCTTTTAAAATAGTCCGGCCATCAATAAAGAAGCGTTCAGTTTAGAAATGTCCCCACGGCATATCCAAACTGAACGCTTTTTTATTTTTCTAGCGAGTGACCGGTTCTTGGCTGGCCGCTAGGACATCGAGTCCTTCGATGGTGAAATCCGCACCCAAAAGTTTTTCTCCTGGATCGAATACGAAACTGAGGGAATGAATGTCGGCAAAAGAAGTTTTGCCCGGCAGTTTGAAGAAAACTTCCCGCGATTGTACGGAATTCTCCAGATAAATTCTAAAATCGGAATCCCGCCTTAATTCATCCGCGTCAAAACGAACAGTCAGAAATTCAGGAACCGCAAGGCCGGAATAACGGACGCGTACCCATCGGTCCCGCAAATCCTTGGAGCCATCAAAACTGAAAAACAGAGAAGATTCTTTGGCCTCGCGCGCCACATGCACGCGCACGCCTTGGCCCTCAGCTTGATCATAAACGAGATTTCCCCGGACCCCGATTTGTGTGGAGTCCCTTAAAAGAGACTCAACCTCGGAGCGAATTTCCACAGGGGTGGGAGCCAAGCCGGTGGTTGTGATTGAAGCTGATGCCGCGGCTGAGATCAGCGGCGCAGCCAGTGTATTTTCACCGACTTGCTGGGACTCTTGATGCACAGCGCGAAGGGCCTCCAGTTTTGCTTCTGCGGAATTATCTTCCGCATAAAGTTTGGGCAAAGCACAAAAAGCCAGGATAACGGGGGCGATCAAAATAAGTGAAGCAAAAAATTTTATTTTCATGTTTGTTTCGGCAGTTCAGCCGTCCTTTCATGGGTTTTGAGGACCTGTAACTTTGCGTCCTCCGGTTGCCCGGAGTTTGCGTTTTCGGTGCAAACGTCATCAGAAAGATACACGGTGTTAGTGCAACTTGCAAATAGGGGACTGGCGGATGACAATCCGAGGGAAATCTGATAGACTTTCCCCTCATTTTGCCCCAAAACCGTCGGGGCGTAGCGCAGCCTGGTAGCGCACACGCTTGGGGTGCGTGCGGTCGCAGGTTCAAATCCTGCCGCCCCGACCAGTTTACCTCGGTCCATACCGGGCACATCCTTTACAGATCATTCTGAGCACATCGTTTACACTTTGAGGCATATCAAACCCAAAAGGGGGACATATGCCTTGGAAGGAAACGTGTGTTATGGATGAGAGGACAAAATTTATCGGGCGTCTTCTTTTACAGAAGTGAAAATGTAAAAGAAAAATCCGTTCGTGTACATATCGACTCGCATGCGTGTACTAAAATCCACTTGAACCGCTGAATCCATTTTCTTTTCATAAACTTTCCGGTATTCGCTGCAGGGATGGCTGGCGATAGGCTCCATGGTTCCGGTTTGCTGGGCCTGCTTCACGATGTTAAGGTTATAGGCATTGCGATAACTATCACATTGCTCATAGGGAACCGCGAGTTCGCTTTTGCTGATCCAGGCAATCGTTTGAAAGGGATCGCTCATCTGCGTCAGGGCTTTATCCCGGTAGCTGCGGATAGCGGGCATCATATTGAGGCCGTCCGAACGCCCGTTCGTAAGAATAATGCCCACCTTGTAACGTTCCAATATCGCCACAAGATCTTTTTCCACAAAAGGATCGCGCCGTTCCTGGAGAAACACGGGAAAATACGCGAGGCAAAGCGCGAGTACTCCGGACGCTAGAAGGGCCGCAGCGCGTATTTCATAGCGCATGAAAAACGCAGGAAGCTGCGTCCAGAGCCATTCCCATCCTTCGGCTATGATGACCACAAAGAAGGGGAGCAGGATCAAAGTGTGGCGTGTGGGACTAAAAGTCAGCTTGCCTAAAACAATCAGAATGGTCCACCCCAGCGCAACGCCGGCAAAAAAAATTCCGAAGGCTTTCAGCTTGGATTCGCGGGAACTCATAAAAGCTGCCAATCCGGCGAAAAACAACACAAGGAGAAAAATACTTACCGGCCAAAACCACATACTTTTTTCCGGCACAAAAGCGGTATTGGATTGAAACACGATGAAAAAATTTTTTACAAAAAATGTTATTGTGTAGCGCAATTTCTCCAAAAGCGCTGCCTGGCCGGGCAGATGAAATAAAAATTCTCCGTTTGATCCGTAGGCCGCGATTGGGGCCCCCATATTCTCCTTAAGAAAGCGCCGCAGAAAGAAAAACCATGTGGGGAAAAAAAGTACGCCGTAAGCAAGTCCACTTGCGGCGACTTTCCCGGCTAACTGCGGGATGGATTTTTCGCCGCGAATCCTGGATATGAAAAGTCCGAGATAAAACCACGGGATAAAAGCAAGAATCTGATATTGGGCATTGGCAATGACGGCAAGACCCACGCTTGCTGCAAGGAGCGCGCGCAGGGTCAAAACCGGCCGAGCGGCAAGATAGGCATATAAAATAAAAAAAGCAATGGTGGCAGTAACACTTAAAGCATAATTGTGCATCTGTTTTGCATGCACGATGTTTTCCCACGAACAGGCCAGGAGCGCCGCGGCGATCACGGCCTTGCCGGAAAGGCGGCCGTCCCGGACCCGGTAAAAAATCGCGAGCAGAATAATTCCTAGGATTCCGGCCGCACAGGACGGCAAACGCCCCCAAAACAACATCTCGCGGTAAGATTGGGAAGCGGAAATTAAAAAAGGTGTAATCAGAAACTGAAGCGGAGCGTACGTATAATAACGCGGGATCGGGAGAGGTCCGAATTCACCCGTGTGCCGGTTGAGGAGAATAATTTCGGCAACACCCCGGTCGTCCACATTGCTGAAATGCCACGCCAAGTCTGTAAACCGGGTGTAAATTCCTACCGCAAGGATGACAGCAAGTAAAAGCAGCCATCCTTTTTCTTTTACATGCTGCACTATCCCGGATTTTTCGCTCATAGCTTTCCTTGAATATCGTCCATTTGTCAAATTTGTACAGGTGGGGAGGATCCCCCTCTGCAGGATCTTTAATTGTCGAATCCGCCCGGAAAGTGTCGCATTTTTCGGACAATTTACCGTTTTCCTTTCTATTTTCCTTAGGGTGCGAGTTGGCATAGCTATTGATATAGCCAAGACGGAGCTAAATGCCTATTAAACCTCCAAGGAGGAAAAGATGAATTCCCAATTAAACTTAAAAATGCTTTTTGCGGCCGTTTTAATGGCGGTTGCTATGACCTTAACACTGCCTGGTTATGCGAAAGAAATTGTTCGCCAAACCGAAACAACGACAACGGTGACCGTTCGAGATGATATTCCTCTTTATACGGGGCCGGTGGTGGAAGCCGAGCTGGAAGAATTAGGTCTTGAGGATTTCCAGCGCTTGGGGAGCAAACCGCCGATCGCCCAAGGACAGTTCCAAGAATATAAAGAAGAAGGGCGGGACCCAAACAGCACAAAACCTCGTTTATATAAAATGAAGGTCACGCACGATTTGGCCTTAGTGGATTTTCAAGGAGCGGATATTGATCCGAGAATTGCGCAAGTGCGGTATGAGGGTTATGTGACTGCTTATAAATCAAAACCGGGAGAGCCGTATTATGTGTATGTTTATCACACGCCTCTCGTGCGGGCAACGGCCATTCCTTTAGCCCAGTAATAAACCTGCTTTGAAAACAAAAAGCCCTCCGAGAAATTGGGGGGCTTTTTAAAATGAGATGGGTTATGCTTAAAACAGTGATGTCTAAAAAAGCGGGACTCATCCTGTTGGGCATCATTTTAGTTGCAGCACTTTTTTTTGTTTACAGCCATCGCTATCCCCTCTATCAGAAGCCCGATTTTTTGTCTTTCAACGAACTCAAGAAATTTTCTAAAAATCCAAAACCCGGAATTTTTCTCGAACAAAAGTTAAAAAAATTCTGGAGAACTCCCATCGTTAGCAATCAAGCTTATTATCGAGGCGCGAGACCTCACCGGCCGTCAAATGAAAAACTCGGCCCTTATTTGCGCGTCGTCAGCTGGAACATCGAAAAGTCCATCCATATGGACGATGCCATCACCGCATTTTCTTCACCGGAAAAATTTGTTTCGATGATCGATACTGGCAAAGCGGAACCCGGATCTGGGAAATATCAAAAAATTCTCCGGCAAAGAGACCGTCTTGGTAATGCGGATATTATTATTCTTCAGGAAATGGACATCGGGGTCAAACGTTCCGGGTATATCAATGCCGCTGCTGAACTCGCCAAGGTCTTAAAAATGAATTACGTTTACGGCGCGGAACAGCTTGAGATTGATCCGGTTTATCTGGGGCTTGAAAAAATTTATTATGACGACGGCACGACCATTGACCAGGAAGAAACGGATTATTACGCGGTCGACCCTTCCAAGTACAAAGGTGTGTTCGGCTGTGCGGTGCTTTCCCGTTATCCGATTCGCCGTGCCCAAGTCTTTCAATTAAAAAATCAGGCCTACGATTGGTATGCCGGAGAAAAACCCAAAATTGGTTTTGTTGAAAAAACCAGAAGAGTGGGCGCCAAAGTCCTTTTTCACAACCAGCTCACGCGCGAAATGAAAATGGGCGGGCGAATTTATTTTCGCACCGATTTGGCCGTGCCGGGCCTTCCTGAAAACACTTTGACGATTATCAACATTCATCTTGAAATCAAATGTCAGCCCAAAGGACGCGAAGCTCAGATGGCCGAAATTCTTACTTATATTAAAAAAATCCGGCATCCCGTCATTGTGATAGGGGATTTTAATTCAGCACCGGAAGATTTGAGCCCGACTTCAGCTTGGCGCGTGACTGAAAGAGCTGCAAAAAATCCGGAAACCTGGGTCTCGGTCGGGACCAGCGTGCTTCTTCCTTACGCTCTTCTCATTAATGCCGGCCGCGTTACCGCAAAATACACAAAAAACTTTAATGATCCGTTTGCTTCGGACATCAAAATCGTGGCCCGCAATCCTGTCCGGCCTATGTTTAAAATGATCGAGGATTTTACTTTTGCGGACAAAAGCACTTTTGATTTTCGCGGTAACGCAGAGCGTTCAATGAATGGAAAAGAGGGGACACTTGCCAATTCCAATGAGAGAAGTCATAAAGCGTTCAAAACATCGTGGCGGGTCAAACGTCCGATTAGCATTATTGGAAGGTACCGGCTGGATTGGGCGTTTGTTAAATCAAATTATCTAAAAAATCCTTATGACAAAAACGTACCCTATCGTTTTGCCCCGCATTTCGGTGAAACCCTGGAAGAGATGAATATGAATTTGAAAAAACAGATTTCAGATCATCATCCTAATGTGATTGACCTCCCATTTGAAGAACCGCTATTATCTCAAAAGATTGCAAAATAATTCTAATCAATTCTTCTTCTAGCAGACCATAGCAAATTTAGGAAAGAGAAAATATAAAGTATAATTGCCAAACAAAATTGGCAATTTATTGACTTTGAGAGGGGGCTGTGTTACCCTCCCTCGACTCTTTCAGTTCGCTGTAAATCTCCCGTTCGAGGTTTTTTTGGTGGTCTTTACCCACTTACTTTCTGGAAAAAATAAAGGCTTTAATCTTCTCGTAAGGATTCTTTTCGCCATCCTTCTGCTTTCTCCCATCCTCAAGGAAGCGGTCCCGCAAGCTCCTGGAACTTTGGAAGAAAATCAATGAAGATGGGCATCGTCAGTAAGCGTAAAAAATCTTACACGCTTCAAATGACCATTCGCTGCATTTCTTTCCTGGGCCTGCTGGCAGCGCTTGCTTTTGCGGATTTCTATATTCTCAATGATCAAATCAAGACCCACAAATTTGATGCGGTCTTAATTAATATCGCAGGCCGTCAGCGTCTCCTTTTTGAGCGCACTGCCCTTTTGGCCCGCTATCTTGTCAATACGCCTGACAAACGGGAACGTGCCAATGTCCGGCGGCAGCTTCTTGAAGCCATCGATCTTTTGGATGATTATCAGGAAATGTTGATCAAGGGGAGCCCGACTCCGGGTTTTTGGGGCAACCCCCCTCCTGCCATTTACGATCTTTATTTTAACCCTCCCGCTCTTCTTAAAACGCGCATGCAGAATTATCTCATCCAGCTTAGAGTGCTTGCCGCCACTCGAGATGTCGATTTAAAACTTGATGATGCGCGCCTGATATCCATTCGAACCGTCGCTTCAGGAAAAATTCTTAAAATGCTCGATGCCGTCGTGAATGAATATCAAAAAGAAAGCGAAGCGAAAATCGCCAAAGCCCAAAAGCTGCAGCGATGGGTGGTTGAGTCGACGTTGCTCGCATTGCTTGTCCTGGGCATTTATCTTTTTCAGCCCATGATCCGGCATGTGCGCCGCGAAATGGACAATATGGAAGATTTGAATCAGGTTTTGGAAAAGCAAATTCAGGAGCAAAAGACTGCGCAGGAGGCACTGCGAAAAGCCGTCAAAGACTTGGCGGATTCCAATCAGCAGCTTGATCAAGTAGGGACGGAGTTGCGGGGAGTCAATGCCCGGCTTGAAAAATTAGCTTTGCTGGATCCTTTGACCGAACTTTTGAATCGCCGCGGTCTACAAAAAGTACTGACAACGGAACTGCAGCGTTTGAACCGTGATCATTCCGATCTTTCCGCCATTCTTTTGGATTTGGATGAATTTAAACAAATTAATGACACGCTCGGTTATCCGGTGGGAGATATTGTATTAAAAGAAGTCGCGACAAGATTAAAAGACGGATTGCGTGTGACCGATCATGTGGCCCGCATTGGAGGAGACGAATTTATGATTCTTCTTCCCGACAGCCGCCGTGCAGAAGCCATGCGCGTGGCCGAAAAAATCCGCTTTTCAATCTCTGAAAATCCTATTCTTCTTTCCTCCGGAAAAGAAGTCAAGGTGACTTCCTGTCTTGGGTTGATTGAGGTGTCGATGGATATTTCCGCGATCGACGAACTTTTGAGCCAGATCAATCCCATGCTGCACATCAGTAAAAAATCCGGGAAAAACCGTATTTCTCATGACGGCAAAGATTGGAATGAAGGACAAACTTTGGAGCCCGGCTTCCGCGCGCGTTTTGATGCGGCGATTCAGGACCATGGTCTTTATGCCCTTCGGCAGCCCATTTTCAATTTGGCGGATTTCACCACTTTTGGTTATGAGTTTTTGAGCCGTTCTTCCATTGCCGGTTTTGAAATGCCCGATGATTTTTTCCGTATTTGCCTGGAAGCCAATATGCTCACGCTGATCGATCATAAATGCTTCAGGAATTGCGTGATCGCCGGATCTTCGCTTCCGGCAGGGATGCACCGCCATCTCAACCTTTTTCCTTCGACCATTATCAATATTCCGATCGAAAATCTGATTGAAGTCATTCCGCCGCAGGACCTCAACGGGACTTATTGCATTGAAATCAGCGAGCAGCAAATCATCGGCGATCCTTCCTATTTGATCGAACCGATTCGCGAACTCAAACGGGCCAATATTTTGATTGGGATTGATGACGTGGGATTCGGGCGGAGTTGTTTGGAAAGTTTGATTTTGCTGGAGCCTCACATTATCAAGATCGATAAAAAATGCGTCAAAGGCATTGCGCGCGACAGCGCTCACTCCCGTGCCCTGAAAAAAATCCTGCGGGTATCAGAAGCCCTGGGAACTGAAATTATTGCCGAGGGGATCGAATCCCATGAGGATTTGGATATGCTTCGAGACTTAGGCGTCAAATACGGGCAGGGATTCCTTTTGGGAGAGCCTGCCCAATGTGCGATTGGAAATGGTCTGTAAAATTCTTTTAGCCGCGATTTTGTTTTTGGCGATTCAAAATACAAACGGATGGGCCATCGACGAAGACCTGTCCGAAAATGAAAATCCTGTTCTCATCCTCCAAGCAGTTCCTGTCAAAATCGAACCCCTCAAACCTCCTGCGATTGCCGATGCGGTGGAAGACGTCCCCAATTTCACAGGGCTCAATCAGATTGTCAGTTTTCAAATAGAAAAAGTCATTGAAGGCAGTTTTGAAACATATGACAGTCAAACGAGCGCCGGGGAACTCAGTAAAGCAAAATTTAGTGTTGCGGTCAAAGATGCCAGCGATGCTTTTGAAATATCCACGCCGGAAGATTTGGGGCTTTACGCTTATCGCCTTTATTTCAAGCGCTACAAGCAAGAAGTGACGACTTTCATCCTCATTAACAGCGAGAAGATTTCCTAATATTTAATATTGGATTCGCGTCCGAGCCTGTCTTTTTCCAAATCATACTGCAATTCATTCACTTTACCTTCCGCACGCTTTTGTTCCAAATTTGAAAGTTTTACTTTGTCGGCCGGACTGAGTTCTTCTTTTAAGGGTTGGGGGACTTCGGGGATTTTGACGCCTTCTTCCACTTCGATTTTCTTGGGTTTGCGAAGTTTTTGTTCTTCTTCAATACGCTTGGCTTCTCCGCCTTTGATTTCCAAAGTTTCCTCTTTTTCTTCCGCATTTTGAGGATTTTCTGCGAAGCCGGGCTGGGTCAGGAAAAACGGACCGAAAATGAAAAGCATAAAAACAGTCAAAAGTATTTTATTTTGCATGAATAGAGCCCTCCTTTGGGTCACACCCATTATACACCTCGGGAATTAATTTCTCTAACTCCCCGGGAAGGGGAGATTCGAAAGCAAGATTTTGACCGCTGACCGGATGCTTAAAAGCAATTTTCCAGGCGTGGAGCGCAATCCTGCCAACAGGGTTGGTTTTGGCACCGTAAATTTCGTCGCCCGCAATCGGATTTCCCAGGTCTGCCATGTGCACGCGGATTTGATGTTTTCGTCCGGTCTCAAGGCGGATTTTGACCAGGGAATAAGTATCTCCAGGCTTTAAGACTTCATAATGAGTGACGGCTTTTCTTGAATCTTCTCTTTTTGGACCGCTGATCACCCGAAGGGTTTTAGTTTCCTTGAGATAACTTGAAATAACGCCTGAGTTTTTGTTCAGGCGTCCTTCGGCCACGGCCAGGTATTCCTTGGTGAAATCAGCCCATTGCTGCTGCAGTCTGAATTTTGCTGAGGCGGTCTTGGCAAAAATCAAAAGGCCCGAAACGTCCCGGTCCAGGCGATGCACCACAAAAACACGTTTTTTATAGTCCGGCCTCAGTTTTCGTCCAGCCGCTTTTTTGTTGAGATAATCATTGCAGGCAAAAATTGCGGTTTCACGCTGGATTTTTTCAGTGGCAATGGTCAGAAGCCCGGCCGGTTTGGTGATAATGATGATGGCAGCGTCTTCGTAAATAATCTCGAGATTAAACCGTGCGTCCGGAGTCACTGCCCGGGTTTTTGAAGTTTCAATGCGTATTTCATCGTTGGGTTGCACGGGATGATCAAAGCGAGTGGTGATGCGGCCATTGACCGAGACATAGCGGTGCTGAAGGATTTCGCGCACTCGTGTTTTACTCAAGTCCGTCAAAACGGAAAACAGGAATTCAAGCAGCTTGCCTTGACGATTCGGTTTCAAAGTTCTCTTCACGATGGTATTATACCCGTGACCCTATGAATCAGCGCTATAAAAAAATGCTTGAAGGCATGAAGGCGAAAGAAAAGCGGGCGAAGAAAAAATCCCGGGAGAAATGGTCTCTTTACATTCTTCGCTGCAGTGACCTCTCGCTTTATACCGGAATTGCCAAAGACATCGAAAAAAGGTTTAAAATGCATTCAGACGGAAAAGGAGCGCGTTACACACGCACCCGCCGGCCCCTTCAAATCGTGTATCAGGAAACCTGCACAACCCGGACGCGTGCACTGGTCCGCGAATGCGAAATCAAAGCGCTCCCTCGCGATAAAAAAATCGCTCTTATTAAGTCCCAAGGTTGAAAATGCGCACTGAAGAAGAAATTTACGTCGAAACAAATTACCGGGTGATTTATGAGGACGATTTTTTCCTTATTGTGGACAAACCGTCTCCGCTTCCGGTGCATCCTGTGGGCCGTTTCAAAGAAAAGAATTTGCTGTCTTTTTTGCAAAGAGACATGGCCCCAGAGTCAATTGACCTCCCGGGAGGTCAATTGCGTATTGTGAACCGGCTTGATTCTGAAACGAGCGGGCTTGTGATTGTGGCGAAGTCCGGTGAAGCCGCCGGCCGGCTCGGAATGCTCTTTGAAAAAAGGCAGGTAGAAAAAGAATATCAGGCGGTTGTATTCGGGATTCCTTCGCCAGCGATGGGGACGATTTCTACATCCCTGGGAACGGCTGTGCGCCATTCTCACCGGGTGCGTGTGCCTGACCCTAACGGACAGACGGCTGTCACGGAATATCAGGTTTTAAAGAATTTCGGAGCATATTCCCTCATTAAAATCACGCCCCGTACCGGACGCACGCATCAAATCCGTGCCCATATGTCTTTTGTGGGATGTCCGATTGTCGGCGATAAAATCTATATCGATTCAGGAATTTTTGACCGCTATATTCAGGAAGGCTGGCAGGAAGACATGCGCCCTACAGTGAAATCCAAACGTCTGCTTCTGCATGCATCCAAGCTGGAATTCAAACATCCTTACACCGGTGAGTTGATGAAATTTGATTCAGACTTCGCAGTCATCTCGAAGAATTGTGGTTTTCAATTCTAATTTTTTGATCCATGCCGGAATAATTTCTGCGGGCCAAAGGGTTTAATAATCAAAAGGCATACGGGAAGGACCACGACCGTACAGACCAAAGCAAAGAAAATCGTCAGACTGGTCAGCAGGCCAAAATGAATTGTCGGCCTGAAACTTGCAAAAACGCTTGAAGCAAATCCGATCACCAAAATCAAAGTCGAAACAACCATGGAATGGCCGGTGCTTTGATAGGTGGTATGAAGCGCCCGCAAGTATTGGCCGTGCAATTTGAATTCGTAGCGGAAGCGGTAAAGGAATTGGATCGAGGCATCGACGACCAAACCCAGCACGATGCTTGAAATCATGGCCGTGGGCGTGGAAAGTTCAATGCCGCAAAATCCCATCAGGCCGTAAATCGCAAGAATCGGAATTAAATTCGGAATAGCGGCAAGCAGGGCCAGCTTGAACGAGCGAAAAATCAAAATAATCAAAATAAGAATCGAAATAAACGCAAAGCCGAAACTTTCAAGCTGCTGCCGCAGCAAATCCTTGGCCATTTTCCCGAGCAAGACCACATTGCCGGTCAAATGATAATCGAAATAGCCTTTTGAATTTTCATCCAAGAACCTTTTAGCATCAATCTCAAGCTGGGCGCCTTCGGTTGTCCCCACGGCCCTCATCCGGGCTTCAAGGCGGATTTCCTTCAAATCAGGGGAGAGTAATTTCACGGCTTCCGGGTCTCTGGATTTTACAATGCCGTTCAAATACCGCTTTATATCGGACTCACTTTTCGGAATTTTATAAGCATCCCGGTCATTGGCGCGCGCCTCATTGATTTTTTTTACCACGGTCGTGATGCTGTTGACTTTGCTGATGGCTGGATTGGCCTCAAGAAAATCTTTAAATTCTTCGACATGCCTGAGCGCTTCATAGTTTGCAAAACCGGACCCGTCTTTGGGGCGGAGCACAAAATTGAGGGAATAAACACCCGTCAGATTTTGATCAATGAAGCGTGTAGAAACAGCGAGAGGAAGATCGGGCTTCATTTGTTTGACAATATTGGTATCGACTTCGATTTTCATGATGCCTTTCCAGGAAAATGCGATCACGAAAAAGGTTAAACCCAAAATCAGCCATTTCCATTTAAAATCCAAATTTTCAAGAAAGCTGACCAGCACACGATGGGCCAAATGCTCCTCGTCAATTTTTTTGCTGTTACGATAAGGAAGAATTGGCAGGAGAATCGGGGTCAAAAGCATTTCCACCACAAAGGAATAAAATGTTCCCAGCGCGGCAAAAATCCCAAAACTTTGAATGGCGGGCACCGGCGTGATCGCAAGCGAAAGAAAACCGAGCATAGCGGTCATATGCGTAAGAAAACAGGGCTCACCCAAACGGTCAATGGTCAGGACCACGGATTTTTTAAGGCTCGGCTGATGAACCCTGATTTCAAAAAAGGCATTCATCAGATAAATGGAATTAATGACGGCAACAATCATAATGACGGGCGCAAGGAGCGAAGTCATTAAATTAAGCTGCTGCCCGAAAAGAGAAATGGTACCAATGGACCAAATTAAAGTGGTGAAGACAATGGCCATGGCCAGTACCATGCAGTTGAAATTTCCGTAAATGATGACGGTGGTCAGAATAAGCAATACGGCAATCAGTGGCACGAAAACAAATTGATCGCTTCGAATCAAACGGATGAAATCATATTGTTCCACAGGGGAGCCGGCCACATAAAATCGAATCCCAGGCGATTCTTCTTTGGCCAAATACTGGCGCAGATTTTTGATCACCGAGCCGCTTAAATTCAGATTTTTTCCGGTGGGTTTGAGATGAATCAAAATCGTCGCCACTTTTCCGTCCGTGGAAACAAGATTTCTCACATAAAGTTCAGTTCCAAGCACCTCCTTTCTTAATTCTTCCACCGGCCGCTTTCCTTTGAGCACATCCTTAAAAAGCGGTTCGATCTTGATGCCGATCAATTTGGGGCGAATGCTCATTGAGTTAGAAAGTGAAAGGACACGCTCGACATGGTCAAAGCGCCCAATCGTTTCCGTAAGATTACGAAGCGTCCGGAGATTGGATAAAGTAAAAAGGTCCGGTGTGGCCATTGCCACCGCAATCATCTGATCGCTCCCGTATTTTTCGCTGTAAGCGCGGTAATAAAGGTATTCGGGCGAGCTTTTGACAAAGAGTGTTTCCATCGAAGGATCGATTTCGAGTTTGAAAATGGCCTGGCCCATGATGATAGTAATGAGAATGATGGCGCAAGCAATGGGCCATTTAAAAAGGTAGGTAATTTCTGCGAATTTTCGAAACATAAGCTATTCTAAATTTTCGGCGGTTTGACGGCAAATCTTTCCTTTAGTTTTTCCAGGGCAGGTTTTATAATCCTTCCCGTGAAAACCCCTTCGGACCTTAAACGGTATCAAAACAACTGGTTGGGAGAAGTCGAAAGCGCGTCCCTTTATCAGATTTTGGCGAAGTCCGAAAAAAACCAAAAACTTTCTCAGGTTTATGAAAATCTTGCCTCCGTTGAATTACGCCATGCCAAATTTTGGGAAAGTAAAATCTTGGAAGCCGGCGGGACCCTTCCTAGGCGGAAAATAAATTTCCGTACAGCGCTGCTAGGTTTTCTTGCCCGTAAATTCGGTCCCGGTCTTGTTCTTCCCATGATCAACGCTCTTGAAACTTCCGACGTGAGCTCTTATGACCATCAAGAAGAAGCCAAAGGAACAACTTTGCCGCGCGATGAAAGGTCTCATGCCCGGATTATTCAGGCGCTTGCCCGCGAGCGCCACGGCATGAAAGGTGAAGCCGTTGCAAAATTGGAAGGCAGACATCGCGGAGTGGGAGGGAATGCGCTTCGCGCGGCAATTTTGGGAGCCAATGACGGGCTTGTTTCGAATCTCAGCCTTATTACGGGAATTGCCGGCGCGAATTTTTCCAATATTCAGGTTTTGGTTTCAGGACTGGCCGGAATTCTTGCCGGGGCTTGTTCCATGGCCATGGGAGAATGGCTTTCGGTTCAAAGTTCACGCGAGCTTTATGAAAAACAAATTGCGGTTGAAGCCCAAGAATTAAACGAAGCGCCGGAAGAAGAAGCCAAGGAACTGGCTTTAATTTATGAAGCCAAAGGAATTTCCCGCGAGGAAGCCGAACGTCTTGCCAATCAAGTCATGAAAGATCGAGAAAAAGCGCTTGAAACTTTGGCGCGCGAAGAACTTGGCATCGATCCGGCCACTTTAGGAGGGTCAGCGTGGGAAGCTGCTGGGACTTCTTTTATGCTTTTTGCCCTGGGCGCAATGATTCCGGTCATTCCGCTGTTTTTCTTCGAGGGTTCCTCCGCCATTCCTTCCTGTCTTGTCGCTAGTGCTCTTGGGCTTTTTATGATCGGAAGCCTTACCGCACTTTTTACCGGCCGCGGATTCTTTTTTTCCGGACTGCGTCAGCTTGGAATCGGACTTGCCGCTGCCGCCGTTACTTTTTTTGTTGGAAGATGGATAGGAATTTCGCTTTAACCAAGGGCGCCAAATCCTGCCGCGCATAAAGATGAATAGAAGAAGATTCCCACGGGATTTCCATATAGCAGGGGGCCATTTTGCAAAGTCCGTCGGGGCCCACATGCTGATCGAATGTTTGAAGTGCAAGGGGATATTCCTGATTTTCCACGCTGGTGGGAGACGGAGGAGCTCCTTGCGGCGTGAGTTGATGGGATAAAATCACAAAGTCCCATCCCGAAAACCAGTAAAGAAAATATCCGGGAAAATTTTGAATTTTATATTTTGCATTAGAATCCGGCACATAAATTTTAGGGTCATAAAAAACCGAAAAGGGCCGGCCCAGCGAGTTTGAAATAGTGTCCAAGGCTTTGACTACGAATTGGTATTCTTGATACTTTGTTTTGAACGTGTCTGTCTGTGAGCGGCGCCCCAAAAGAATTAATCTCGCTATATTTTGAGCTGAGCCAAAGACGGAACTAAAAATAATTCCCACCGTTAAAAAAATTGCAATCCAGAAAGTCAATCTAGTTCGGCGGTTCTCTCGGCCATTTGGCAGAAGCTGGACTTCCGCCAGGGAAATAAATCCTACGATTAAAAAGACCATGGCCGGATGAAGATAAAAGTCCCAAAGACGTTTGACGACGAAAATAATTAATACCAGATGAACACAGCCTAAAAGTATCGGAACCAGCCCTTTGGATGGTCCGACATGCCATTCGGACAGTTCTTTCTTGGAAAAATTCCACAACACCATGAAAATCAATAATCCTGCCAAAAGACCGATTGCCAGCATCAGGGGCGCAGGAAGGCCGGTCCAGTGATGCAGCATATGATTGATCCAGGATTTCCAAGTAGTGGTGATATCGTCGGAATCATGTGTTGCGTTGAGCATGGCCCAATGAAACCAAACAGGA
Source organism: Candidatus Omnitrophota bacterium (assembly GCA_016196555.1). Lineage (GTDB taxonomy): Bacteria > Omnitrophota > Omnitrophia > Omnitrophales > Aquincolibacteriaceae > JACPXK01. The sequence continues at coordinate 28,427 of JACPXL010000075.1, forward strand.
AATCCCTTGAGGCCATGGGCAAGAGTCCAAGGTTCAGAAATGAAAAATCCCGTTAAAAATGCTCCGGCCGCTTTAAGAAGAGAAGAGATGTTTGCTCGGGACAAACTCACAAGCCCAAGAACGGCAATCCAGGGAAGAGCGGAAATCTTGGTCCCTACAGCAAAACCAAGAAAAATCCAATGCCAGCTGAAGGCGTAATTTTTTTTAACCGCCCAATAAAAAAAGCAGGCCATCCAAAAAAGTTGTAAAGGTTCTGGTTTGGGCAGAGTTGCGTAATAGGGAGTGGAGGGAATGGCAAACAAGGCCAAAAGGGCAATGGCGCGCAAAACAGGAGAACGGATAAAGGTAAAAATCAAAATCCAATACGATGCGAGCAGAAACAGGGCATGAAGCGATCGTGTGGCGATAAGCTGGCCTTGAAGCCCCCCAATTTTTTCCGGAATAAAGGAAAAAATAGCAGAAATATTCCAAAGTATTCGCCCGTAGCAATGAGTGTTACCTTCCGTGACCGCGTTAAGAAATGCTTTTTTGTTGGGAGCATGCAGTATGTCTTTGACGCCATCCAAGGTGAGAAGTTCATCCATATGAATGCAGAACCTTCCCTGAGTAAAATCCCTATTGGCGAAGACAGTGAGACCCAGATAAATGGCAGAAAAAGCGAAGAAAAGCACCCACCCGATAGTCCCGTGAGAAAGCGGGCGCAAAGCCTGCGGACGGGAGGTGTTTTGAGAGGTCATATAGGGGGCTATTATGCGAGAAAACCGCTTAATTTGCATCCTGGTTTTTTATCGTGTACCTTTCCTAGTGCGTGATCACTATTTAAGTTAACACTTTTTAACCCATGTAAAGAAACGTGAAACACAGAAAAAAACGTCCTCAGGATTCTGCCGAATCAAAGCAAAAGGTCTTTTCCTCTTTCTTTACCCAAGATCGCCCCGAAGAACTGGCCCGGGTCATCAAAATTCTCAAACAAAATGTTATGGACCTCGAACAAATGGAAGCCCGTCACCGGCAGACCGTCGAAGCCCTTAAGCAATCCGAAGAAAAATTCCGTCTTGTTTTTGAAAATTCCGCGGTCGCCATTACGGTGGCCAATGAAAAGGAACAAATCATTTCCTGGAACCCTCTTACGGAAAAATTATTCGGTATGACAAAACAGGACCTGCATCTCAAACCTTTGCAATCTTTTTACCCTCCGGAAGAATGGCAGCGTATCCGTTCCATGAAAATACGGGAAAAAGGTCTGCAGTCCCATCTTGAAACCCGCATGGTCAAAAAGGACGGCGAATTTATCGATGTTGATGTTTCCATCAGTGTTCTAAAAGATTCCGGAGGGAATGTCACGGGGTCTATTGGAATTATTCGCAATGTCACAGAACGTAAAAAAGCCGAGAAGGCGCTTAGGGATTCTGAAGAAAAATTCCGGACCGTTTTCGAAAACTCTGCGGTGGCCATTACAGTGGCCGATGCCGAGGAGAAAATCGTTTCCTGGAACCCTTTTACGGAAGTCTTGTTGGGGATGAAACGCGAAGATCTTCAGTACAAACTCATACGGTCATTTTATCCTCCCGAAGAATGGCATAAAATGCGTTCGATGAAATTGCGGGAAACGGGGAAAATCGCGCATTTGGACACCAAAGTCATTAAGAAAAATGGCGATTTGCTGGATGTCAAAGTTTCCATCACCGTGCTTAAGGACGAAAAAGGAAATGTTACCGGTTCAATCGGTATTTTGCGCGATATCACGCAGCGTAAAAAATCGGAAAAAGCCCTGCAGGAAGCCAAAGAAGCCGCGTTAAAACTGGCAAAGGTCAAAAGCCAATTTTTGGCCAATATGAGCCATGAAATCCGCACGCCGATGAACGGGGTCATCGGGATGGTGGAACTCTTGGAAGACACAGATATGAACTCCGAACAGCGGGATTATTTGCACACTTTGAAAACCTCGGCCGAATCCCTGCTTCTTTTGATTAACGATATTCTCGATTCTTCCAAAATCGAAGCCGGCATGTTGTGCCTGGAAAAAATTCCTTTTGATCTTCGGGAAAATTTGATGGACACAATCGGAACATTGGTGCTTCGTGCCCATACCAAAGGTTTAGAACTGACCTGTCAAATTATGCCGAATGTTCCAGAGCGCGTGCTGGGTGATCCGGGCCGGCTGCGTCAAATCGTGGTCAATTTGGTCGGTAACGCGATCAAATTCACAGAATACGGTGAAGTGGTGGTGCGTGTGGAAGGCCAATTCGAACCGGACGAAAAAGAAACTGCTCTTCATTTTTCCGTGACAGATACCGGCATTGGAATCGCAAAAGAAAAACTCAAATCGATTTTTACTCCCTTTACTCAGGCGGATAATTCGACCACTCGTAAATATGGCGGAACGGGCCTTGGCCTTTCCATCTCTCATCAATTAGTCAAGCTGATGGGCGGCAATCTGTGGGTGGAAAGTCCCGCCACACTCCCGCATATTCATGGCGGCGGAATGGGAAGCACTTTTCATTTTGACATTCGGTTGGGAGTGATCGAAACTGAAGAAGCGGAGGTCAATCCGAGATTTGTCAGTCTGAGCGGTCTTGAAGTTTTGATTATTGATGACAATGTGACCAATGCGCGTGTTCTTAAGGAAATGATTGCTGGATGGAAGATGAAACCCACCGTGGCCCATAATGCGAGCGAAGCGATGTCGCTTCTTAATCAGGGCAAGAGTTCCGGAATCCCATTTGATTTCGCCATTATCGATTCTTATATGCCGGAAACGGATGGTTTTGAACTTGTCCGCCAGATCATGGCACAGCCGGAATTTAATAAACTCAAAATCATTATGATGACTTATATCGGTTCACGCGGGGATGCGGAAAAATGCCGCAAGTTCGGAATACCGGCTTATCTGACCAAGCCCGTTCATCAATCCCAGCTTCTCGATACTTTGATGACTCTTTTGACGCCAAATGCAGCCATCGATTCTGTGGCTTTAATTACAAAACATTCAATTAAGGAAAGTAAAAAACACCTTCGTATTCTTTTGGCTGAAGATAATCTAGTCAATCAGCAAGTGGCGCTGCGCATTCTGGAAAAACGCGGACATAATGTGTTCGTGGCGGATACGGGCCGTAAAGTGGTCGAAGCGGTCAAAAAAGAGACCTTTGATATGGTCCTGATGGACATTCAAATGCCGGAAATGGACGGTTTTGAAGCGACTGAACTGATCCGGCGCCGTGAAAGGGAATCAGGCTCCCATCTTACCATTATTGCCATGACTGCCAATGCGATGGAGGGAGCCCGCGAAAAATGCCTTCAGGCCGGTATGGACGGCTATCTTGCAAAGCCTATTCGCTCTCAGGAGCTTTTTGAGCTGATTGATAAATTCACTCCGAATGCCGAAAAAAAGGATGTCATGATCTTTGATGTGGAAGCGGGGCTTGAGCATGTGGGCGGAGACCGGGATTTGCTGCGCCAGATTGTCGGGATATTCCTGGAAGATACGCCTGGGCAGCTTTTAAAAATTAAACAAATGCTCGAGACTTCGGACCAAAAAATGCTGGAATGTTATTGCCATGGCGTGAAAGGCGCGGCATCTAATGTCGGTGCAGAGGCAGTACGCCAAATCGCCTGGGACATGGAAAAAATGGCGAAGCAAGGAGATTTCGAAAAAGTCCGTTTGCTTTATCCAAAACTCGAAGAGGAATTTGAAAAAACAAAACAATATTTTTCAAAATTAACCAAGGAGGGCTGACATGGCTCCAAAAACAATTCTTTTGGTGGATGATGACCGTACTTTTACGACCTTGATTGAAACGAAATTGAAAGGAGAGAACTATAATGTTGTCGTGGCACGTGACGGCAACGAAGGTCTAACAGCCGCTAAAGAGCAAAAGCCGAGTCTGATTATTCTGGATGTGCTGATGCCCGGGCTGACAGGTTATGAATTCTGTAAAAAAATATCGGATGAAGAAGAGCTGAAAAAAATTCCTATGCTTGTCATTTCTTCAAAAAAGAGCATGCAGGATTTTTTTCCGGACTGGGCCATTCAGGGGTTTATTCATAAACCCTTCAAGCCGGAGGAACTTTTAGAAAAAGTTCAGGAGGCTTTAAAGAATGTTCCTGACACAGCAGAACCGGAAGCTGTAGAGAAACCGGCTGAAGCGGCGAAAAAAGAAGAAAAGAAAGAAGAGAAAAAGGAAGCGCCTGCAGCTCAAGCGCCTAAAGAAGCTGCGCCAGCGCCAGCAGCTCCCGCTCCGGCGGCGGCCGCACCCGCGCCTCCAGCGCCGGCTGAAACAAAAGGCGGCCCAATAAGAGTCATGTTTATCGGCAATGAAGATTTCGTCAATAAAAAGATCAAGACCGCGCTTGATGCCGCCGGATATGCTTCTGTACCTTCCTTAGGGTTGGACGATGCTGTAGAGGATGCGGATAAAGTTAAACCGCATTTTATTTTGTGTAAATTTCACGAGAACCCCGAAGTCATCGATGCCAATGCGGCATTTAAAAAGTTTCAGGAACTTCCGGCAACAAAAAAGGCATTATTTGCCGTGTTTTGTCCTAAAACTTTAAGCGGGGAAGTGGCCAAGTCTTTCAAGCCCGCCCAAATTGTGACTTATGTAAAAACCGAAGATTTAATTCAAAATCTCATCACCTTCCTGAAAAGTCAGAAGGTCGGTGCCAAAGCCGCATAAGGTGTGATAAGATGTCCGGCCTATGCTGGATATCGCCAATCCCCAAATTCGATTTGCCATCGAAGCTGTCACCCAGGCCGGAAAATTGGCCAGCGGGATTCAGCTTTCTAAAAATGCCGAAGCCCTTTCCAAAAGCGATGCCTCTCCGGTCACGTTAGCGGATTTCAGCGTTCAAGCTTTAATTGCCAGCCTTCTTCAAAAATATTTCCCTGCTGATCTATTAGTTGCCGAAGAAAGTTCCTCGCTGTTGCGTTCTGCCGAAGGTCAAAATTTATTAGTACCCATTACAAAATTATTAAGCCCTTTTCTAGGGAATTCTATTTCCGGTGCTCAAATCTGTGATTGGATCGACCGGGGATGCGCGAATCCTGCGCCGCATTTTTGGACGCTTGATCCAATTGACGGGACCAAAGGATTTTTGCGGGGCGGGCAATACGTGATTGCCTTGGCCCTGATTGAAAATGGCCAGGTGAAACTGGGTATGCTGGGATGTCCTAATTTAAGCCAGGAAGGTACGGCGAATATCGGCGGAGAAGGGGTGATGATGATTGCCCAGAAGAATAAGGGTGCATGGTATGCATCGCTCAAAAGTCCTCAGAATTTTCAGCGCCTTCAGGTTTCGAATTGTAAAGACACTAAGCAGGCAAGGCTGATTCAAACTTTCGAATCCCAGCATACCGATGTGGCATTGATGAAAAAAATTATTGCCGGGCTCGGGCTTCAAATCCCTCCAATCGTGATGGACAGTCAAGTCAAACATGCGGTTTTGGCGCGTGGTGCCGGCGATTTGTTGTTTTATTTGAATGCGCCGGAAAATCCCTCCGGGCCTATCAAGATTTGGGACCAAGCTGCCGGGGCTTTGATTGTAGAAGAAGCCGGAGGGCGCGTCACGGATTTAAGAGGAAAGAAACTCGATTTCGGCTGTGGCAAAACACTTTCAGCCAATGAAGGCGCTTTGCTTACGAATGGATTCTTGCACGACGGTGTACTGCAGGTATTAAAAACTTTACGTTAAGAATAAAAAAATAGGCATAAAAAAACCCCCGCTTTTTGTAAAGCGGGGGTTTTTTGTCTACGAATGGCTTAACGCTTGGTAACGTTGGCAGCCTGTTCGCCTTTGGGTCCACGGACGACATCAAACTGCACTGTATCGCCCTCATTCAGGGTTTTAAATCCTTCGCCCTGAATAGCTGAATGATGAACAAACACATCGCTCGAGCCACCTTCGGGGGTAATGAATCCATAACCCTTCTGATTGTTGAACCACTTCACTGTTCCTTTTGGCATACGAAATTTCCTTTCTCGTGAAGCGAGCAGGCTTACCACAAAAAAAAACCGCAAGTTTTCTTTAAACTTGCGGCTTACTTAAAGTAAGAATTGGGGTCTTCACCTTAAAGCTTCACATCGTTTAATGGGGGTATTCTACGGAAAAATTCCTCTCTGTCAACATTTTTTTAATTTATCGCCATGCCCTCTAATTTTAGCGATATAACCTACTTTTGTTATTAGACTTACGATGCCACTAGCCTAGAGTGTTATAATTGAGGTAGATGAAAATCTCAGTGATTATCCCAGTTCTGCAGGATGCAAAAACCATTCATGCCACCCTGGAAGAGCTCTTCCTCAAGCATGATCCGGAGGAAGTCATTGTGGTGGACGGGGGATCGACTGACCGAACCCGTGAAGTTGCTTCCGAATGGACCAAAGTCCTGAATTGTCCAGGAGGCGGACGGGCCCGGCAAATGAATGCTGGTGCAGATGCTGCGTCGGGAGATGTTCTGCTTTTTCTGTTTCCCGGTACAAAACTTCCGGCTAAAGGTCTTGAGAAAGTGAAACATACCCTGGCGCACGGGGCCCATGCCGGGCGTTTTCGAATGGGATTTGATAATCCTCAATGGTTTTTGAAACTGTATTCCAGCTATACCCGCTTTCATTTTTTTTCAAATGGCGACGAGGGGTTTTTTATCCGCCGCCCGTTATTTCATCAAATGTACGGTTTCCGCGAGGACGTCCCTCATGAAGGCATCGATTTTTACCGCCGTCTCAGAAAACTTATTCATCCCGTCATTTTAAAAGATCCGGTCATTACGTTTTCGGGGAAATTACCGGGAATTCAAGGTTTGAAGGAGAGATTGATCCGGATGTTTATTCCCATTCCACTAAGAACGTTGTTTTGATAAAATCCCTCCCAGCAACACCCTATGAATGC